>JAQVLH010000007.1 GCA_028704265.1 Candidatus Nanoarchaeia archaeon | reverse complement strand
AAGGCGCTAGCCTAAGCGGAGCTATAAAAACTAGACCGCAAAATTCAAAAACAAAAGAAGTCGATGCTCAACTTGAAGAATTCTTAATGAATAGAAGAGCTGCTATCAAAGTTATAGGAGTTGGTGGTGGAGGAAATAATGCTATTATAAGAATGAGTGAAGTAGGCATTAAAGGAGTTGAATTCGTAGCAATTAACACTGACGCTCACGATTTATTATGCACTAATTCTGATGTTAAAATATTAATAGGAAGAGACTTGACTGCAGGACTCGGCGCAGGAGCTGACCCTAATGTTGGAAGAGAAGCTGCAAAAGAGCAAGAGCATGAAATTAAAAAAATGCTTGAAGGAGCAGATATGGTATTCATTACTTGCGGATTAGGTGGAGGAACAGGAACAGGAGCTGCACCAGTAATTGCAGAGATTGCAAAGAAAATGAAAGCCTTAACTGTTGGAATAGTAACTTTACCTTTTGCTGTAGAAGGAAATGTTAGAATGAATAATGCTTTAGAAGGATTAGAGAGACTTCAAGAAAATGTTGATACTTTAATAGTTATACCTAATGATAAATTATTAGAAGTTGCACCTAATTTACCTTTACACACTGCTTTCAAAGTAGCTGATGAAATATTAACAAATGCTGTAAAAGGAATAGCAGAACTAGTCACTAAGCCAGGATTAATACACTTAGATTTTAATGACATCAGAGCTGTAATGAAAGAAGGAGGAACAGCATTAATAGGTGTTGGAGAAAGTGACAGTGATAATAGAGCTGCAGAATCTGTTGAAAAAGCAATAGAGAATCCATTATTAGATGTTGATATTACTGGCGCAAGAGGCGCATTAGTTAATGTTATTGGCGGGCCAAATATGAGTTTGCAAGAGGCTAATAAAGTTGTTGATATAATAACTTCAAGATTAGCTCCTGATGCAAAAACTATTTGGGGAGCTAGCATTTCAAATGATTTAGGAAATACAATGAGAACAATGATTATTGTAACTGGAGTTGAAAGTCCGCAAATCTTTGGAAAACAAAAAACAATTAAACAAGAAAGAAGAAAAATAATTGAAAACGAACTAGGTATAGAGTTTATAAAATGATTAATCCAATATCAAGAGTAAAAAAGGAATTGCATGAGTATAAAAGAATACTTACTATTTCAAATAAACCTACAATGGAAGAATTTTTAAGCATAGCAAAGGTTTGTGCAATTGGGATGGGACTAATTGGATTAATGGGATTCGTTATTCAAATATTAGGAATATTTTTATAAGTGATAAAAAATGGCTGAAGAAAATAAAACTAAAATTTTTACCGTAAGGACAACTATTGGAAAAGAAAAGCAAGTAATTGATAAAATTGCATTAAATGTCAAGAAAAAAGGACTAGGAGTTCAAGCAATAGTAAGTCCTAGTGAAATTAGAGGATATTTTTTCATGGAAGCTGATAATACTGATGAAATAAGAGCAGCAATTTATGGAATACCTAATGTTAAAGGATTAGTTGAAAGGGATATTCAAGAGGTTGAAATTGCAGAACTTGATAAATTTTTCTCACCAGTAAGTGATTCAATAAAAGTTGAAGAAGGAGATATTGTTGAATTATCAAGCGGGCCATTCAAAGGAGATAAGGCTAAAATTAAGAGAGTAGACAAAATTAAAGAAGAAGTTGTTGTTGAATTATTAGAGGCAGCAGTTTCAATTCCATTAACTGTAAAGCTTGATTCAATAAGAGTAATCCAAAAAAGCGGAGAAGAATAAAAGAAAAATTATTTAAAGCCAAAAAGAATGAGATGATACTACAATGAAAAGCGGACCAAATGCAACAAGCAGGATGATATTGAAAGAGATTGGAGTAGCTAAAGGCTCACAATATGCTAAGTTAGATAAAAAAGGTAATATTAGCATTGAGCAAATAATAGCTGTTGCAAAGAAAAAAATGGTTGATATGAATTCTTATACTTTAAAAAGTGCAGTTAAAGAGGTTGCAGGAGCTTGCGTTCCAATGGGAATACTATGCGAAGGAATGATTCCTAAAGATTTTTGTGCTAAGATTTCAAAAGGGGATTATGATGAAGAAATAAAATCTGAAAAGACTACTATTACTGCAGAAAAGAAAAAACAATTAGAAGAGCAATTAAATAAGGCTCAATCTGAATTAGCAGGGGAATTTGATGCTTTGAAGAAGAAATTAGAAGCTAAGGCTCAGAAAGAAGCAACTAAAGCAGCAAAAGCAGCACCAGCGCAAGGCGCAAAGCCAGCAGCAGGAGCAGCAGCTGCACCAGCAAAGAAATAATTTAATTTTTTTTTAATTTACATTAATAATTTATAATTATTTTCATTCTTGCATTTAAATGAGAATTTTTCATCCAAATAAATTTTAAGATTTTTTTCTTCTTCTGTTAAATCATTAAGTTTGTTTTGTTTAGTTGGCAGTTTTCCATCTAAAAATTTTTTTGCTTCATTAATTTCAATTTTTCTTAGTCCTTTATATGAATATTCAAAGAATCTATTTTCATTAATAACACCATTTCTGAAGTTAATAAGTCCTGATTTTGTTATGCTTTTTTTGTCTTTAGGGTTAATGCATAAGTAATTTTTAGGCAAATCATTATTGGTGTCACAGCTGACATAATAAATCATATTCGATTCATCTGCTTTGATGTCTGAAATTTTAACATTATTAAATACAAAAATGCAGTTTTTTGCACCCTTACCAATGCTTCCATTAGCTTTTCCTTTGAAAATAAAAAATGAATTCTTTGATTCATATGCAAAATTATCTTCATCATGTTCTCCTATTATTGCTTCAATATTGTCAGTAAAACCTAATATTGAAGCAGCTGAATTTATTTTAATATCATATTTTGAATTAACAGATTTTTCACCCAAACAAAACGAATGATTTTTTTCTACTGAAACTTCTACATTATTAGCTTCCTTAAATGCGCTTTCACCGCTTAATATTTCTATTTCAAACTTAGATTTTTTTGATGTATTACATAAAAAATTTCCTTTTGCATTTTTTATTTTTGCAATTATATTTTCTGATTCCTTAAATGCATTCAATCCATTTAAAATATCTATATAAAATTTTGAATTTTTTGAATATAATGCAAAATTTTCTGAAGTAATTTTATTTATTGTTGCTTCAATATTATCTGTACTTGCTAATAAATAATCTCCTGAGCCAATTTCTATATAATATTTTGAGTTTTTTGAAAGTTGTCCAAAATTCGAACCTATATTTTCTTTTATTTTTGCATTTATATTTTCTGCTCTTTCAAGAGTGTAGTCTCCATAATTTTCAATTATTTCAAAGTTAGATTTTTTTAAATTAATCCCAATTTTGTATCCTGAATTTTTTATAATTTTAACATCTAAGTTTTCTGCATCCTGAAAAGTGTAGTTTCCAAGTTCTTCCATTATTTCAAATTTTGAATTTTTTGAATTTTTACCTAAAAATCTTGCAATATTTTTATTTATTATTGCATCTATATTTTCTAAGCATTCAAAATAATCTTGTGTATTTGTTTCTATCTCATATTTTTTTAATAAATTATAATTAATTTTAGATCCATATAAATTTAATTGTATTTGAGGTTCTGTATCCGCATTATTCATATTTTTTAAAACATTATCCTTTTTTATATGAAAATTCATAAATCTTAGATATAAATTGATTTTTATAAATGTTTATTTTAATTATCTTTTTAAATACAAAGTATTCATTCTTTTAATTATGGCTATTAAGGCAATATTGTTTGATTTGGATCATACTTTAGTTGATACAAAAATAGAATACAAATTTAAGGTTTTAAATGATGTATGTTCATATTTTAAAAAAAGTGTAACAATTGATGAGGCTAATAAATTCTGGATTTGCGGAAATAGGACTGATTTTATTATAAATAAAGGTATTAATCCAAAAGAATTTTGGGATTATTTTCATGAAATTGATAAAATTGGAGACAGGATTAAAAACACTTATGCTTACTCTGGTGCTATTAATTTACTTAAAAAATTAAAAGAAAAATAAGATAACAAAAAGCTTTTTAAATACATTTTTTTAATTATTTTAAAATGGGTTCATTAAATCTGATTCTTTCAAAATTAGAAAATGGAGGATTTATAGATGCAAAAGAAGGCGTTGAATCAGCTTTATTTAATTCTTATAAGAAAGCTTTTAGCCAACTATTTAAAAACGATGAGATTGGAATGTATTATTTTATGCCAAATCCGGGTTGCGGAGAAATAATTTTAACAATACCTAACCAGTTATATGGAAACTGCGATTATGCTTTAAAAGAATCACTGAATACTCTTGGAGTGAAATATAGAGAAAAAACCAATACTAAATTGCCTCAGTTTTATTTTTATCCATCATGCGGGCCTGTTGGTATGAATCTTATGGGAAAATATGCTCAATTAGAAGGTTTAGGCGCAATCTCATTTTTGCCAATGAATATAGTGCTTGATGATTTTAATAAAATGATATATTTAGGAAGCTATATTTTGAAACCAAGCTTGGTTGAAGAATGCTTTAAATCAAAGGGATTTAGTGCCAATGTAAAACCTTACATGCTTTCTGATTTTTTGGATAAAAGCAATCCCAAAGAGATTAATAACAAATGCTTTGAATGCATTCAGATTGCGCAGATACAAAAAATTCTTGTCCAATAAAAAATATTTATTTTATTTTAAATAACTCAAGGAAAAGCTTTTTAAATACTGGTTTAAATATTAATCTTTAACTACTGTTTCGACAGGAGGTCAATAATAATGATCGCAAAAAAAGATATAGAAAGTAAAATAAAATTAGCTCTTGATAAAAAGAGTGAAAGAAAATTCTCACAAGCAATTGATTTAAGTATCGGCCTTAAAGGTATTGATTTAAAAAATCAATCAAATGCTATTGAAGAGTATATTGTTCTGCCATTTACTAATGGCTCAGATTATAAGCTCTGTGGATTAGTTGATAAAGAATTGCAAACTGAAGCTAAGAATAATTTTGAAAGAGTAATTATGAAAGATGATTTTGATAAATTTGGCAATAAAAAAGATTTAAAAAAATTAGCATCAGAATATACTTATTTTGTAGCTCAAGCAAATATTATGGCTTTAATTGCCAAAACTTTTGGTAGAGTATTTGGTCCAAGAGGAAAAATGCCAAGTCCTAAAGCTAATTGTGTTGTTCCTGCAAATGTTAAATTAGATGCTTTAAAAAATAGATTAAAAAGAACAGTTTTAATAAGCGCTAAAAAAAGTCCAGTATTCAATGTAAAAGTTGGAAATGAAAAACAAAAAACTGAAGAAATTGTTGAAAACATTATGACTATTTTAGAATTTGTTATAAAACGTTTGCCAAACGGCGAGCAAAATGTGAAGCATGCTTATTTGAAAACTTCAATGGGTGAAAGTGTTAAACTGATGTGATAATTATGGATAAAAAATTTGTTATCAAACCTTGGAAAAAAGAAAAAGTAAGCGAAGTAATTGAGCTTTTAAAAAAATATTCAACTATTGGAGTAATTGATGTAACAAACCTTCCTAGTAAACAATTGCAAGTAATAAGAAGCAATATAAGAAATGAAGTAATCATAAAAGATGTAAAAAAATCATTTTTAATTAGGGCTTTTGAGCAAACAAATAATAAAGATTTAATTGATAAAATGCAAGGCTCTCCAGTTCTTTTATTAACTAAATATAATGCTTTTAAATTAAATAAAATTATTGAAAAAAATAAAAGCAAGTCAGCAATAAAAGGAGGCCAAATAGCTCCTTTTGATTTAATTATACCTGCAGGGGAAACACCATTCACTCCAGGTCCAGTAATAGGTGAATTCGGCCAATTAGGAGTTAAAGCTAAAATAGTTGCTGGAAAAATTAATGTTTTAAATGATTCAATTGTTACTAAATCAGGTGAAAAAGTTTCAGAGTTAGCTGCAAGCATGCTTATGAGGCTTGGCATAAAACCTTTAGAAATTGGATTAAATTTAATTGCAGTAAAAGAAGGTTCAACAATTTATTCAAAAGCTGATTTAAATATTGATATTGAATCAATGTTAGGTATTGCATACTCACAAGCTAAGAATTTAGCATTAAACTCTACGCTAATTATTAAAGAATTCATAATTGATTTCTTAATGAAAGCCCAATTAGATGCTTTAATGTTAAATGGCATTGTTCATCCAGATCAGGCATTGAAAGCTCAACCTGTAGAAGCAAAAGCAGAAGTGAAAAAGGTAGAGAAAGTAGAAGAAAATGTTTCGGATGAGCAGGCAGCAAGCGGTCTTGCTGACTTGTTTGGTTAAAAAAAAAAAATTAAAATGGAGGGAAAAGACAAATGGAATACGTTTATTCAGCATTATTACTAAATGCAGCAGGAAAACAAATCAACGAAGAAAATGTTAAGAAAGTAATAGAATCAGCAGGAATAAAAGCAGAAGATGCAAAAATCAAAGCTTTAGTTTCAGCACTTGAAGGAGTTGATGTAAAAGAAGCAATAAGTAAGAGTGCAAGTTTAGCAGTTGCAGCACCAGCAGCATCAACTAAGAAAGAAGAAAAGAAAGAAGAAAAAGTTGAAGAAGTAAGCACTGAAGCAGCAGCAGAAGGACTTGGAGCATTATTTGGCTAAAGATTTAATTTTTTTTTTATTATTTAAATTTTTTTTATAATATTTTTTTTTAATAATTTACTTGCAAAGAAGCTTATTTAAAATAATTATAGCTTCCTGAACCTATACCTATTCCTTCCTGTAAAATATTATCTTTCATTAACTGAATACTATCTATCTCTGAGCTGTCGCAAGACCTGTAAAATTTTTCATCCTGAGTTATTAGTGAAAATTTTTTAGTATTCAAAACTTTAGCAATTCTTTTGCCTGCATTCCTTGTCAAGTATTCCTCATAATGCTCGCTTACTAAATGATTATTTATCCTGCTCCTGTTATATTCTGAATCAATCAAATAATTACGTTCCCCATTGTTATTAATAAATGAAAACTGCTTTAATTCAGGAATAAAATTTAATCTAGTTATAGATTCTTTCACTAAATTATCGCATAAATAATAAAGAATTCCTCTTTTCATATTTGGCTCAATATTCGATTTTAAAATATTTTCCAAATGAACAATATTTTTTCTTTCAATTTTGCTGGTTATTAATTCACAATAATGGTTAACTTTAGGGACAAAAGCGTATTTTTTTTCAATTTCATTAAAAGGGTTTGATGAATTATAATTATCTCTTCTAATTGAAGGCAATTCATTGGTTTTAAAATCAAAATCTCTTAATTTAAAATTTTCTTTATATTCAATAAAAGAATAAGGCATACTTGAATTAAGCGCATTAGGGCTTTCTCCGTTAACTGCAATAACTGAAAATAAAAAATTATCATCATACTTGTCATTAATAACATTCTTGTTACATTTATGGGTTTCAATCTCAATATTCCAAGGCATGTCAATTAATAAGCCAATATCAAGCCTTTTTTCCCCGAAAATCATTATATCATATTCTTTTGAATGATTTTTTAAATTATATTTAATGATTGATTTTTTGTCTAAAACCATATTAAATTTTTTTTCAAAAGAAATTCCTTTATCTATAGAATAATTATCAACTTCTTCTTTAAAGCAATTAATAACTTTATGCTCAACAGAATAACTTTGATTCATCATCATTGAATTATAGGACTAATTCCGTTATTTAAATAATTATTTATTCACTTTTTAGGCATTAATTTGCCGACTTTTTGCTCTAATTTTGCAACTTTCTGGTTTAAAACCTCAAAATTGTCATCAATCACCCTCAAATGCTCATAAATCAAATCCAATTTTTCAGTAATTCTTAAAATATCTTTTAACATAATTCACTCACCTCCTTATTAGTATATATTGAAAAATAAACCTCACAATTACCATTTGTTAATGTAAGATTCAAATAATAAGGTATTGCTTTAATAAAACAGGAATTAAATGATTCATTGCTATAATATCTTAATCCGCATATTTCAAGCAAATACTCTCTATTATCCAAATAATTGCTTAAAGAAGCTTTAACACTGTCATTGAAAGCTTTCAGGCAATCATTATCCGTAATCGATTCATAGCAATTAAGATAAGCTAATGAATTATTTTGCATTAAAAAAGCTCTTAATAATTCATGATTTTCAATGTTTCTTTGAAAAAAATAATCTTTAGGAAAATTAAAAAATGAAGTATAAATTAATTGCGAAAAAAAAATTATGCCAATAATTATTATTAATAAATCAAAGCCGAACGTTTGAGCCTTATTCACTGCTAATCACCGTAACAATTTTATTCTTAAATACATCAAATTTTGGCAAAGTAAACGTTTTATTATAGATAATGCTTGCATTATACTGGCCTAAATTTGTTTTAAATTTTGATGCCAAATAATCAGAGTTTAATTGTTCATCAATAAATGCATGGTTGCTGAAAACTATTTTATAGCAGGTAATAAATAATAACACAACAACTAATCCAACAAAAAATAGTCCATACACATCAGAAAAATCACTCATATTAAAGCTAATCCTCCAATTGTTTTTTTTATAGTAAAATCTTTGCCAGTAATTTTAATATTATTAATATTTGCAGAATTACTATATTGCTTATAATAATTGCCTTGTGTAAATTCAATAATTGAAGAGTTTGCAAATATTGTTAAATTTTTTGAAAAATTCAAAGAAACAGAGTATGAATCAAAATAATTGGAAAGTTCAAAAGCTGATGTTAATTCATTTGAATTCATTAAAAAAATCTCATAATTTGCCCAGTAATCAATGCTAACTTTTAATGCAGCAAATGAGCCCAGTATTGCGCATAAAAAAATCAGTGTGTAAAGCATTGAAAATTGCTCATTCATTCAAAAATCACCGTGTACGGAAGTTTAGATTCATCAATGTTGCATTTTTGGATAGAATTAGAATAACATATAATTATTGTATTAGTATAATTAACAAGATTATCTCCATCAATATTATCTGTTCCCCTAGTTATATTATTATTTGTTGTTTTATTTAAATTAAAATAGCCTTGAAGAATTATTAAATCACTTTCTTCATCAAATAGGATGCTTTGGCCTTTTGGCACATTTAATTTAATATTCAAAAAGCTATACATAGCGTTTGATTCTTTTAAATAATTCATTGAGTCAATGATTTTCAAAACATCTGCTCCGAATTGCTGGTAAGCGCGCATTTCTAAAAAGCTGGAAATTTCAATTGAGCCGTAATAAACTATTAAAAAAATAATCAAAACACTAATTAGCAATCCAATAGGATAATCAGTAACACATTTCTTCATAAGAATTAAGGCAAACTATTTGTAGTATTCATTACAGTGTTGTTGATTTTGTCTAATCCTGAAAATATTCCTAATTCTACAAAACCAGTTATATCTAATATCATTCCTATTACTACTGCTGCTACTAATATTATTATTAAATATTTTAAAGGTAAACCTTCAATACTTTTCTTATTCATAGTTTAAAAAGAAAAACTTTGGATATTATTAATGTTGCGGTAAACATTAAAAATGCAATAATTAATGATTTAGACAGGTCAAATTCAGCTTCTATCTTATCCTCTCCAAATTTTAAAAATGAATAAAAATCACTTAATACGAATACAAAAATAAGCAAATAACCAGAAATTAATAATCCAAGTAATTCAATATTTAATCCATTAAAAGTAAAAAATATCATGGTTTCTTGCCCTCCAACAAAAGTGTTTATTACTCCTGAAATATTAATAATTAAAGCGCAAACAATAGGGGAGAAAAAAAGAATAGTCATCTTAATCATGTCAGTATTTTTGCTTAAAGAATTATCCATATCAAACTCAACACCCTTAATTTTTCTATAATAATTACACATGTCAATCATTGCTTCTCCTGCGCTTAAAGAATGCTTTTTAACAGTAAAGCATAATAAATCAATCATGCTTTTTATTCTCTTAGAAAAAACATTAGCAGAAATCATTGAAAAATCAAAAGCTTTCTGCAACTCAATACCTAATTTAGAAATTTTATTATAAACTTTTGAAAAAAAATCTTTCAAATCGTTTTCTGAATTATCTTTAGCATATTTAATGCTGGATTCAATGCTATGTCCTTCATTAATTCTTGAGCCGATAACCATAAAAGAATCAATTAATGAATCCTCAATTTTTTGTATAACTCTTTTTTCTTTGACTAACATCTTGTTTTTGAAATAATAATTAAAGCTTAACACTATTGACGCTGAAGCATAAAAAAAATAAGGAGAATATTCTCTTAAAAAAATATACGTTTTAAAGTTTAATAGTTCTTCAAAAAGCAAAATAATAGAAGAAGAAGATAAAGCCAGAATAATTAAAAAAATAAGAAGAGGGTTGATGCCTTTAATTTTTGAATTAACGCTTATTTGGCTAAATTTTGACGGGCTTTTTTTCTTCAAATCACTTATTATAAAACTTACAAAAAAAAGGCTTAAAATAAGAAAAAATAAAAGTGAATAAGTATCAAGAGATGTTCCGCTAATTAACCCAATTAATGGAAAAATACTTACAAGTATTAAAGGAATAACCGTACCTATACCAAAAATCATTAAAACAGAGGTATAAATTTTTCTGGAAAATAATTCCGCATTGTTTTTCATAAAATCAAGCAATTGGTTTAATGAATCGCTAAATAAAATATTTCTTTTAATCTGATTTTTTACAGAAATTGCAGAAATCAATGAATTAACACATAAATCAATTTTTGAATTGCTAAAAATTCTAAATTCTTTGCTGAATTCTTCTTTTGTGTTAATATCAACTCCGCTATTAATTTTTTGAATTATTTTTTTTGAAATTCTTGAACTCATTCCATAATCAAAATTTGATGAATTAAGAAAAGCGCTTTCAAGATTAGGATTAATTTTTAAATTAGTTATTAAAAGACTAAAAAAATCAGGCAAATATCCTAAATCCTTAATTAATTCTATATGATATTTTGATTTATAATATTCACTATAAAAATGATTAATAATTATTGGAATAAACAAAATTAAAAAATTATTAAAAAAGCAAAATAAGACTATTGAAGGAATAATAAATAACAAAGTAATAATTAATGTTGATTTAGTGATTTTTTGAGAAAAACCTTTTTTTAAATTCAAATAATCGCACGCATTTGTTAATTCTATACTTGGCTTAATATTTGATTTAATAGTTAAATCATAAGCTTTTGAAAATAATTCAACGCTTTCATTATACATATTTAGTAGAGTAAATTATCTAATTTAAATAACTATTCAAATATTAATTTTCATTAATGAGTAATAAAAAAATGTTTTAAAGGGCAGTCTTTTAACAATTTTCATGGTTCTTGAAGATATAATTACGGATGGTTCGGGAAAAAAAATAAGGATTTTATCCTATGAATTGCCAGCTTTGGATGAAAACATAAGCTATAATGAATATTATAATTTAATAAAAGAAGAAGTAAATAAGTTAAAAATATCAGTATTGAAATATAGCAAAATTTCTACTTCATTTACTTCTAGTGAAATAAACAAGAATTTTTTAAGCAAAAATACAAAAAATATTGATAAATATTTGTCAGTGAACAAGCAATATTTTGACTCCTTGACAGAACTAAGGGAAATAACAAAAAAAGGATTCAAAAGAAACGAGTATTATTATTTTTTAATTGATGAAGATTTTGTTAAAATAAAAAAAGATATTTATAATAAACAAGAAGATGATAATAATGAGGAAGACATTGATGATTTTAAGGATTTAGACAATAATTCACTCTATATTTAATATAATTTTTTTGCCAATTTTTTGCTCAAATTCAGCAATTAATTTATTAATATAATCTATTGAATCTAAAGCATTAATATTTTTTTTTTCAGAAATTAAGCCTCTTTCTTCGTATTCAATTAATTTATAATTTTTTGAATAAAAAATAATTGACCTGAAATCAAATTCGCAGCTAAGCATTTTTAAAACTGCTAATTTTGATAAATGATTAAATGCTTCAAAAGGTTTTTCAATAAAAAATAAGCAGTCAAAAGAATTATCTTCATGCTGAATAAAATAATCCGGCTTAAAATTCATAATTTTAGAAACTGATCTATTATCACCTATTCTTTTAAAAAAACTAATATAACTTCCTTCAATTATATTATTTTTTTCTCTTAATCGGCTTAGAATCTCTTCTTTTATCATTTTCATTACCTTTTTTTAATTCATTTGAAATATAATAAACCCAAAAAGAAATTAAAAGCAAAACGATTTCAATAACCCATATATTAAAATTATAATTAAGCAAGATTACTCCAAAAATATTTACTATAATATGTAAAACCATTGCCAATGCTAATAATTTTTTATTATTAAGCGATTTTAATACAATTACAGTTAAAGCTAAATGAAGAACTGTCGCGCTAAATCTTTCAATTAATCCAGGCATTGCATTAATAAAAGTTATTTGCTGATTAAGCATTAAATAATATAAAATATTAACACAATATATCACTATTATTTCAAAAAAACTCCAACCCATAGCAAATAAAAAAAAGTTTTTTTTGCTAAACTGAATATATTTTAAAGATAAAAATCTAATAGTTTCTTCAAACAATCCTGACATTAATGAAGAACCTAAAATAATTAACCATATATTTTGAGTTAATGAAATTTGAGTTATTAAAGGAAGCCTTAATAAAAAAGCAACAAGCCATCCTAATCCCCCTATTAAAAATGCTAAATATTTTTTCCAATCAAGCTTTGAATAATAAACAAGAATAATTAAAAATGGAATAGTTGCCATAAACAAAGCCAGAATACCTGAATTATCTTTTTTTGAAATAACAATCTCTTCATTGCAAGTATTAGTATTGTTTGTTATAAATTGCCCTTCATTGTAAATTCCGCAGCAGCCATTATTTTTAATAAAAATAATATCTTCTTCGCTTAATGAGGTTGCATTATATATCCATAAATAATAAAGCTCATCCATTAATCCGTTCTTCCAGTCAGTTGAATCATTTAATGATTGAAATATTATTGAATCATTTGAAACCTTAATATTTAAATTTGAATCATTTACGGAATGATATAAAAATGAATTATTGCTAAAAAGATTATATCTGCCTTCAATTAAAAGCATTGCATAAGTATTTTCAAGATTATTTACTGACTTAATCTCAACTGAATTATTATAGCATGAAAAGCCAACTGGCAATAACATCAATAATGCTAATATAAATGCTTTTTTCATGATATTAAAATTATCTTAGAGGTTTTATAAAAATTATTATATTATGCAGCTGCTCGGAAAATTGTTATTTTCCGTAGCATGCAAAAACAAGAGTTTTTGCAGCTGCTTTGAAAAAATTGTCATTTTTTCAACAGCATGTAAATCATAGATTTGCAGCTGCCGGGAATTGAACCCGGGTCCCAAGCTTGGCAAGCTTATATTCTACCACTATACCACAGCTGCAAATATAATAAATAATAGTAAAACTGGGTTTTTTAAAGTTTAAGATTGCAAAATAATTCATAAATATGATTATATTTTCAGCTGATTAATTTTTTTAATTAATTCATTGAAAACAACTGTTTTTTTTTCTTCATTTAAGCTGAATAAATGTTTTTCAATCATTGCTTTACTAATAGTGAAAATATAGTTTAGCTTTATAATGCTGTCTTTAATTGCTCCATCTTTTTTTGTCAGTAATATTCCTTCCATTTCAGTATTACTTGTTATTCCAGCAACAACAAAATTTCCCAATTCTTCAAATAAGATGACTGCAGGCCTTTTTTTAATCTCAAACGTGTCAGTGAATTGCAGATTTACCAAAACAACATCCCCTGATTTAAGCATCCTCCCACTCCTCATCGTTTTTGTTATCCCAAAGTTCTTTCATTTTTGGCTGCTGAATCTTATGAAGAAATTCATCATAAGTGTTCCTTTTTTTAAGCTCTTTATAATATTTTGTTATTTTTTCTATAATCTCATTATAAGATTGGTTAGGATATTCTTTTATTTTTTTAAGCTCTTCAACCACTTTTTTTTCAAGCTGAATCGTAGTTACATCAATCATTATATATTCACTATAGTTAATACATAACTTATTATATATAAATTTTATTAATTTTGGACTTGCTGGGATTTAAACTTTAAGAATATTATATTAAGGGAATTCTTATCTTAAATATATTAAAAATGCAGCAATTATTTAAGCAATATGTTTAATTTAAGTTTTAATATAGACAAAATAAAAAACAGAATCTATAGCTTAAGAGGTATTCAAGTAATGCTAGATATGGATTTAGCTGAATTTTATAAAGTTAAAATAAAAAGATTAAATGAACAAGTAAAACGTAATATTGAAAGATTTCCAGATAATTTCATGTTTCAAATAACATTAGAAGAATATAATATTTTAAGGTCGCAATTTGCGACCTTAAACAATGGACGCGGACAACATAAAAAATATCTTCCTTATGCTTTTACTGAACAAGGAGTTGCAATGCTTTCAGGAGTGCTAAAAAGCAATACTGCTGTAAAAATTAGCATTCATATAATTAATGCCTTTGTTTCTATGCGAAGATTTATCTCTTCAAATGCCCAAATATTTCAAAGATTAGATAATATTGAAATAAAGCAGATTGAATATGACAAAAAGTTTGAAGAAGTCTTTGATGCAATACAAAGCAAAGAAATAAATCCGGATAAAGGAATATTTTTTGAAGGTCAAATCTTTGATGCTTACAAATTTGTTTCAGATTTAATAAGAACAGCAAAAGAATCAATAATTTTTGTTGACAATTACATTGATGATTCTGTTTTGACTCTTTTTTCAAAAAAAGATAAAAACGTGAAAGTGATAATATTCACAAAAGAAGTTTCTAAACAATTAATGCTTGACTTGAAAAAATACAATTCACAATACTCTTCCATTGAATTAAAGGAATTTGACAAATCGCATGATAGGTTTATGATTATTGATAATAAGGAAATTTATCATTTTGGAGCTTCTTTAAAGGATTTGGGCAAGAAATGGTTTGCTTTTTCAAAGTTTGATAAAGAAGCTATATATGCATTACTAGATAGATTAAAATAATGGACTTGCTGGGATTCGAACCCAGAGTCTCCACGTTGCGAACGTGGCGCTCAAACTACTAAGCTGCAAGCCCATTTTTTTTAAGGTATAAAAGATTATACTATAAATCCAGCAATTCTTTTTCAAAAGTTTCAGTTAAGGGTATTTTAATTGTAAGATTAGCACTGCCATCACTTTTAATTAAGCAGTTTTCAATGTCATTTTTTTTGGCAAAAAAATAATTAGGCAGTAAAAAATTTGAATCAATATCAATATATCCTAAAATAACAGAATTTTTTTCACGAAGCATCATTTTAGGGATTTTGTTTGCAAAAGTAAACAAATCAATTAAAATATTTTTCCCAGCATAGTCCTTGCAATCTTCTAATTCCATAAAATGCTCTTTAAAATATCCGTTTATTTCAGCATTTTTATTCATAAAGTAATATGCATCAATTCCCTTAATTTCTTTTTTAAATGCCCAATAGTAACTAATATTAAATCTATTGCTAAAATCATACACCAAAGCAAAATTAATCAATTCGTATTTTTTTTGCATTTTTTTTAAACACTCATCAGGATCAACTATAAAATCAGGATATTTTAATTCAATCATGAATTTTTATAATAATTATTTGATTATAAAAAGTTTTCGTAGCCCATTTAATAATTAATTTAAATCCTCATTGTGATTATTAATCTATGATTCTTAATGTGAAAG
>JAQVLH010000132.1 GCA_028704265.1 Candidatus Nanoarchaeia archaeon | reverse complement strand
AGTGGTCTACATTATTTGATATTTATAATAGATGGAAAAACTTTGATGTTAAAATTGAAATGAGGGATAAAATAATTACAGCCATTTATCAAAATCCTAAAGAAATAATTAATGCAAGATTAAATGGTGCGAGAAGAGAAAGGACCAGAAGAAATTTTTCAATGCAATTTGAGATGGGAATTAACTTATATTTAAAACAAGAAATGGATATAAAAGAGTTTATTAATAAAGATGAAGAAAGAGCCGCAGTATTTTTACATAAAGTATTTTCAGGATATAGTTTTGATTCTTATATTTCAGGTGTAAAACTAAAAGATTGGTTAAGATCATACTCAATAGTACAAACATATAATATTAATTCATCAGGGTTCAAACAACTTAGAAATAAACTTATAAATTTTCAAGCATTAAATATAAGAAAAATGATTTCCTTTAATATTTCTGACATTCTTTTTATTAAATCAAAAAAATGGTGGATAAAAAAATTTATAAAAGGTGGAATTGATAAGGAATCAGCAATTAAATTATTTGCTAAAATGGTATATGAAAAAAATTCTACCGATAATTATGATTTTCCTTTTATAAAAATAAATAATAAAATTGCTACTATTCCTTTTTTTGCGGGCAATATGAATGTTGGTTATGTGTTGGAAAATAGATTAAGTTTAAAAGATGTTAACTTTTTTGAAAAAGGAGCTCAACTAGAAAAGCATCTATTAAAATTTTTAGATATGTATAAAATTAAAAAATGTCATATGCATAATAAAGAAAATAATGAAGAATATGAATGCGATGTTGCCTTTATTATAAAAGATACATTGTTTTTGTGCGAATGTAAAAGTCGTTTGCAACCAGATGAATATAGAAATTATATTTATGAAAAAAACAAACAAGAAGATATAAATCAAATAAAAAGAATAACAAATTTTTACAGTGCAAACAAAGAATTTGTAGTTCAAAATTTTAAAAAAGAAGGTTATAAAATAAGTTTAGAAGAAATAAAGAAGATTAAATCATTTGTTATATACTCCGATGGTTTATTTGGTTTACAAAAATACAATGATATATACTTAATTGATATTGATAAATTTAATGTTCCATTTAGAAGAGATTTTATTAGTAATAACATTGCAAGGATTTATCCATCATTAGCATTTGTTTTTAAAGGTGAATATACACCTCAAAAAATTTTTACATTTTATAATTTTAAAAAAGATGAAGATAAGTTAAAAACTAAAGCGAAAATTGGGATCTTCGAAACGCAATTGGGAAAATATACGATTAAACACAGCAATACTTATTTTCAAGATATAGGACAGTATTAAATAATAATTAAATAAAAGTGGAATGGTTATGAAAAAAGAAAAAATTATAAGAGATTTATTGAACAAAGAATTATCCAAAAAATTTAGAGATACTATTAACAGTAGTCCTATTTTTTACTCGGCAGAAGAATTAAAAGCAAAATGGAATTTAATTTGTGCGGTTATGGATAGAATTGATAGTTGTGTTAATTATTTAAATAAAATAGATAAAGAATATCCAGAAAGTGAAGAAGAATTTATTGATTTTATTACTTTTTCTTGCATGATAAAAGATGCAATTATAAGATTATTTGAAGAATTAGATATTATATATCCTTTTGATAGTGGTAAGAATTCAGTAAAATTTTTTAAAAATATTTATAAGGATAATCTTTACCCTAAAAACAATTCAATTTATTTAGCAAAAGATAATCCACCTAGTGACGATAAGTTTTTTGAATATTTTAGAGCATTAATATTTGCTCATCCATTTAAAACAAATAGGCATTCTAAAAATAACCTAATGAAAAAAGGAGAAGCACAATACTCACCTTGGGTAATAGTTAATAAATTTTTGTCAAGTTTAACTTCAAATACCAAAGATGCAGTTGGAGTGAGAATTTATTCTAATATGTTTGATGAAATGCTAGATTTAAAATTATCTTTCCAATTAATTAAAGATTATATAATATCTAGATACGAATTACTTAATTATGCAACAAAATGGGTAAAAGATAAAATTTCAGAATATCAAATTAAATGGAGTAAGATAAAGGTTAATAGAGTGCAAGAACCTATAAAGATCCTAAAAGAAATCGTTAATATATTAGATGAAAGATTTATTGATCATTATGAAATTGACGATGCCATAAGATATTCAAATTATAAATTGACAAATGATAAAAATATAGAAGCAGTTAAAAAATATAGAGATAATTTAATAAATAAAATTGATAATCTATGCAATGCTATTGATTCAATGGATTATGAATGTGAAGATATAGGTGAGTTTTATGAAGCATTAAATGGTAGACCAAAACAAACATATAATATGTTCAATTATCATATGGAAAAAATATTTTGTTATTTAAATATAAAAGATGAAAAATATAGAAAAGATTTATCTAGTGATTTTGGTTGGGGTATAGAGCAAGTTAAATTATTTGCCAATAATTTTGCCAAGAATTATGTAGAAATAGATTCTGATACTATGAGCGTAGATGAAATACATTTATTAGTTAGAACTGCATGTTATTTGGAAAAAATAAAACAAGCAAAAGATGATTGTAATATTAATAAAATAAACAACGACAATATTTTAAAACCAATAAACATTATTGATGATTAATAAGAATATTTTTGCTTTAAATTATAATTTTTATTGTGCGATCAGGTGGTTGAATTTAGTATTGTAAGCTAAGTAAATTTTGTACCTAGAGAATTTACTAATTACAAGGTGACATTTTGTCATCAGGTAATTAGTAAAAATGAACTATTCTGAAAAGACCCCAATAGTTCCAATAAGTTCCAGTCAGTCTTAAATCGTTCAAAAATTGAAAAATTGCCCTAAAACTGGGCTACTGCTGTCAACTGCAACATTTTTTGCCTTTGAGCGTGTTGCAGTAGGAAAATTTAGTTGCTATAAGCCTTTGTTTATAGTGCTTGTAGTAGGGTAGGAGTTAAGAGTTTAAAATAGGGATGCTTCCTGATAAAACGGTCAGGAGGCAAAACTGCATCCTATACGACAGTTGAAAAAGTCGCAAAAACAAGCCTTAGGAATGTAGCTCAGCTGGTTAGAGCACCACCCTGATAAGGTGGGGGTCGATGGTTCGAGTCCATTCATTCCTACCACTGAAAGCCTAGTATTTACTAGGTTTTTTTGTTTTTATACCTCTTAAAAATAAGTGAATTTTTGACAACCATTTGCCCATTTTTTGACAACCATTTTTAAAAGTGCCAATTTTGAGTAAAAAAACATTCATTTTTTAAAACTTTTTATTGCCTGTTTAATTCTAACTAAAACTGCCTAAAACTATCCTAAATGTTGTCAAACTGTTGTCAATTGTTGTCAAAATCTAAAAAAGTTTGACAATAAATATTTTTGAGTGAAATAAGTAAAACATGATAAAAAAGCAGAATTAATTATTCTGCTTTTTCTTTAATTTTGTTAATATCTATTGGTGGTAGAAAGACGGGTTGCATACCTGGTTGAGACGTAAGCAGGTGAATTTGACTTCTTATAAATGAAAACATAATTGCAATAGTGCTTTTATGAAGTATTTCATTCATCATTTCTGTATTAATATCTTTATCTTTTAAAAATTCAAAAGTTGCTTCAGTCTCTAGGTGTAGTTTAAATGCTTCATCTTTACTATTTATATCAGTGTATATAATTACTTTTATTTCATTATCAATGTTTGGTTTTACAAGGTATTCAACCATATTGGATACCACTAAATCAATTTTATCTTTTGGTTTATCTACTGAAAAAGAATAATTCCTAAAGAATATTTCATTCATTTTTAATGGGCTTTTTTCTTTAACCGTTATACTCATATTTTCTCCTAGGCTACAGAAGTAGCTAACTTATTTTTATTATATGTAATTGCTTGTTTGCTTATTTCGCTTACAAGAGTGTCCCTTAATTTTGTTGCGGACAACTCAGTT
>JAQVLH010000131.1 GCA_028704265.1 Candidatus Nanoarchaeia archaeon | reverse complement strand
AATATCAAGAACTGAATCAAATTCTCTTAATGAATAGATTAACTTAACAACTTGCTGAACAATTCCATTAATTAATCCCATAGATTTGTCAACATTTTCTTTGGCATAAGCTCTTCTTTGGGAAATATCTCCAAAAAAAGCGCTGGTCGGACTTGCATTTAATGCTTGATCAACTTTAATAACTGGATCAAATTCTATTCTCAACTCATTTAAAGCTAATCCATAAAATTTTTCAGGCTTTTCAAAAGGGGAATCAATTTCAAGTTTATATTGAATTTCCCAGCCATTAGCATCTTTAATTCTGCTTTTTTTTAAAAGGGCTTTAATCTCATCAGGGTTCAGTTTTTTCTCTTCCTTCTTCTCATCAGCCATAAAAAATTAAGAGCAATCACTATTTATTAAACTTTTTTAAAACAACAATCATTAAATTAAAGATATGAATATTTCAAATTTTTTTTATGAGCAATTTATAAGCGGCTGGAGCAAAGCTGAATCCTATACTTGGGTGGATACAGCAGCTTATGCAATTTTAGCAATACTATTAATCTCATTAATTTATAAAATATTAAAAGAAAAAGTAAAATTTGATATTAAATTATTGCTAAATATTTTGCCATTCATAATCTTAGGAAGCATTATAAGAGTCTACGCAGACACAGGATTTTATGAAAGATTTTTTTGGACAGTAACTCCAGGAATATGGATACTAATGGTAATATTATTTTTCACATCATTCTTTTTGGATAAATTATTTAAGAAAAAAATATTTCTTAATTATTTGCCTTCAATATTAATATTGCTTCATTTGCCATTTTTTAAAATAATTAATTACAGCGCAATACCTTTGTATATATTATTTTTTTCAATCTCAATAATTCCAATATTTTTGCTAAGAAAAAAATATTCAATATTCAAAAACAATTTAAGCATTGCTGCAATAATGAGCCACTTGTTTGACGCAACAAGCACTTTTGTAAATATAGATTTTTTTGGCTACATTGAAGTTCACATTATAGGCTCATTTTTTACAGAATTATTTAACACTGGAATAGTAATGTATATTTTAAAATTAGTGGTATTACTTCCTCTTCTTTATTATTTAGATAAAGATTCTGACAAAAAATTTTCTAATTATTTAAAAATAATGATTTGTGTTCTAGGACTCGGCCCAGGCATCAGGAACTTTATAACAATATTATTAGGAGTTTAATTTACTGGTAATAATATTCTCCGCTTAATTTTTGCTCAGAATCCAATTGGCTGTCTAATTTATTAGCCCTTGGTCTTTTAGTATCCTTATCTCTTCTGAAAGTAATATTTAATTCTTTTAAAAATAAATTCATTCCTTCTCTCATTTGCAAAGGTCCATAAGTCTGACCTTTAATTGCAGGAGTACCTAAAAATACTATTAGCCTGTCGCTCAAATAATCCATAAATAATATATCATGGTCTATTACAAAACAACTTGCTTCTTTTTTCTTGACAATATCCCTAATAATATTGGAAACATTTAATCTTTGCTCAACATCCAAATGCGCGCTGGGCTCATCAAGCAAATAAACATCAGCATCTCTAGACAAACATTCAGCAATTGCAACCCTTTGCAATTCTCCTCCGCTAAGCTCTGAAACTTTTCTTGCTAATAAATGGCTAAGGTCCAATTTTTCAATCAATGATTGGCTGCAAGTTTTCAAATAAACCCTAACAATGTTGTCATCCTCAATTGAGATATATTGGGGTTTATAGCTAATTTTAATTGAACTATCAATTGTGCCAGCGTCAGGCTTAATCATTCCGCTTAATAGTTTGGCAAAAGTTGTCTTTCCAATACCATTTTCTCCTAAGATTCCTACAATTTCATTTCTCATCAAAGATCCTTTATTAATAGTTAATTCAAAATTTCCCAATTTTTTAGTAATTTTATCCCAGCTAATCAAAGGAAATCTTGAAAGGGAAACAACAGGGGCTTTAACTTCAAATTTAATCTCGTTTTCCCTAAAACGCATATTGTCCTCTTTAATGTAGCCGTAAAGGAAGGTATTAATCGCTTCTCTAATGCTTAATTGATTGCTGACAATACCATAAGCTCCACTTTTACCATACATAATATTTCCTAAATCAGCTAAGTAATCAAGCATAACTAAATCATGCTCAACAACAACGCAAGAATCTTTTTCTAAACCAACTCTTCTGATGACATTAGAAATTTTTAATCTCTGCTTAATATCTAAATAGCTGCTTGGCTCATCAATAAATAATAATTGCGAATTTTTTACAAGGCTTGCAGCAATTGCAACTCTTTGTAATTCTCCTCCGCTAATTTCATTTAATTTTCTGTCATACAAATCATAAACTTCCAACTCTTTTGCAATTTCATCAATATTATTCGAAAATCCTTTAAGCAATTCCTTGACAGTGCCAGTGAAAGCCTTAGGAATCCTTTCAATATATTGAGGCTTATAACTAGTGTCAACTCCTTTAGTGTAAAGGCTTTCAAAATACAATTGCCCCTCAGTGCCTTTAAAATAATCAATAACTTTTTGGCCATTAGCAGGATCCTTGAAATCTCCAAAATTAGGAATAATTTGGCCAGATAAAATATTCAAGCAAGTGCTTTTTCCAATACCATTAACTCCCAATAATCCAGTGATTTGTTTTTTAACAGGAATAATTAAATTAAATAATCTAAAATTATTTAAGCCATAAGAATACAATTCTTTTTTTTCCAGTTCTTTAGGCAAGTTGACAACTTTAATTGCATCAAAAGGACATTTTTTTACGCATATTCCGCATCCAATGCACTTTTCTTCAATAATGACAATTTTTCCATCCCTTCCCTGAATAATGCAATCATCTTCATTTCTATTAATTGGACAAAATCTCATGCAAACATAATCGCAGCCTTTCCCTGCAGTACATTTTTTTTTGTCAACAACAACAACTCTCATAGTATTAAATAAAAACAATTTAAACAAGATTTAAAAAGATTTCAATCAAACAAATACTTGTTTAACTGCCTTAAGGCTGAATCATACACTATATTATATTTAATCATTTCATCTTTTTTTTCTTGGGACGAATAAATATCAGCAAGCATTTTAGAATCTTCAACAATAATCATTAAACCTTTCATGTAATAATTGCTGTTTTTATCCAAATTATTTAATTCCATTTTGCATTCATTTTTTAGGCAGCGTTCTAAAAAATCTTCATCCCAACCGGCTCCATAAGTTTCCATATTCATAAACTAAAAATATAAAATATTCTATTTTTAAATCTTATGAAGTAATAATTTCAATAACATCCCTATGCTTTAATTCATAAGCCTTACCTAAAAC
The DNA here is from genome assembly GCA_028704265.1 of Candidatus Nanoarchaeia archaeon. Lineage (GTDB taxonomy): Archaea > Nanobdellota > Nanobdellia > Tiddalikarchaeales > Tiddalikarchaeaceae > JAQTTT01. Next base: position 641 of record JAQVLH010000131.1, on the reverse strand, counting down.
TTGCCTAGTTTTTACATTAATAGCCTTAATGAATTTATTTCCTAAATCTGTATGAATATTGAAAGCGAAATCAAGGGCAGTGCTGCCACTTGGCAATAAAAAGCAGTCAGGCAAAGTCCTGCCATGACTGTCAACTAATCCTTTAGTACCCCCAGGGAATACTGCAATATATTTCAAATAATCAAAAACTATGAAATCCATTATCTCTTGAATGCCAGTTGAGCCGAAAGTTTCAAGAAATTTTTTCATAAAACCCAAAGCATTAATTGCTTTCTCAGGCAAATCCTGCTTTAAAATCTCAAAACTTTTATCTCCAGGAGAATAAGAGATAACTCCATTATTATTTGCCTGCCTTAAAGCCAATTCAACTTCAGCGCTGCAGCCCACAATTTTATAATCAGGAAATTGTTCCTTTAATTTTTTTAAATTTTCTAGTCCATTGTTCTTATCAACTTTGTTTGCAGCAATAACCATAGGCTTAGATAATTTTCTTAATTTAGAACAGAATTTGAATAAATCCTCATCACTCCAATCAGCAGGCTTACTTGCATTAAAACCAGCACTCTAAAAGATCAGAGCCCATTCCGGCAATATCGCCAACATTATCTCCGACATTATCGGCAATAACCGCCGGATTGCGG
>JAQVLH010000130.1 GCA_028704265.1 Candidatus Nanoarchaeia archaeon | reverse complement strand
ACAAAGTAAGCAAAGGTAGTTTTTTTGTGCAATTCATAATCCCTAATTCTGATTTTGAATTGGATAAAAAATATTATCAATCTTATTTGGATATAATAAATGCTTTTTCTAGTGACAATTTGCTTATGAAAGATGTGGACATTTCAAATGAAAAACAAGTCACAAGGGAGAATTATGGATTATTAAGGCAATGCACTGATTCATCATGCTTTTGCCTTGCAGAATCAGGGGCAGCTGAATTTAATTTGGATAATTATAAAGAATTATTATGCTTAAGCACTGTTTTTTCATATGATGTCGCTAGGATTGAATTTAAAACTAAATTTAATGAATTAAAAACAGAAAGCCTTAATGATTATGAAGTATTAAATCAAACATTATTTTTTGTACTAGATTCATTAGCATTAGATGCATCTTCTTCAGCTACTAAAATAAAAAATTGCTATAATTTGGTAAATAATACAAATTTTTTATTTTCTAATTATGAAGCTTTTTCATTAATACATTTTAATACTTCATCAGTAATATCTTATGATTATTATGAAATTTTAAAAAATTTTTATGAATTAACTGATGGGGGAATAATTTTTAAAATAAAAACTTGCTCAACAATTCCAAATAAAAATTCATGTGTTTATACTAAAGATGTTAAAGGAAATTTTATTTTAGTAAACACAAGCTCTTATTCATCTCAAGATTTACCAGCAGGTCCTTTAACAAGCTCATCAGCTAAAACAGACTCTTTCGGTCCTTTGTTTTTTTATTATCCAAGAAACCAGCTAGTAAATATTTTTGCTAAAGTTTTAAGTTTTGAAAATATTGTTGAAATAACCCTAAATTCTCCAGGTTACTGCTTTGGTGATGAAGATTTTAATTGTGTGTATGGTACAGGAAGAACTTATTTTTGCAATAACAATATATGTGATTCTACAACTTTATGTGAAACAGCAGTGAGTGCTCATGGAGGAATGATGTGCAAAAATAAATCAGGCAATAAATGTAGTTCTATAAAAACTCAAGCAGAATGTGAATCAAATTCATGTGCAGGATGCAGATGGATTGAATAAAAAAAGCTATCAAAAATGCTTTTAAAACTTCAAAGCATTATTTTTATTATGCCAATTGAAGGAATTTCAATGACAACTGTATTCTCACTGGTGGCAGTGGGAATTGCTCTTGCATTATCAACTTATATAGGGGGTTATTATTTAAGACCTATTTTTGATGTTGATTCCTTAATGGCTTCAGTTGCGTATGATATTGCAGCCTTGTATGATTTGGCGTACACTTTGCCCGGAGAGGTAATAATAAGGTATTACGGGCCAAGCCTTTGCAAATGGAATTATAAACTTTCAAGCTCAAGCCCTTCAGCGTTTCATTGCATTGATGCAAGCACAGTAATAATAAAAGATGTTATTATAGATAAGCAATATTTGCTTGTTTATGGAGACCCTTATGTGAGCTATGATTCAAAGCATATTGCTGAAAATGATTTGATACGTTCTATGGGCAGTTCTAATTTAGCAGATGCAATATCAGTAAGAAGGCCTTCTTTTTTGAATATTCTAATACCTTTTTTCAATAGGCAGGTAAGCAATCAAATTGATTCTGATAATCAAAATATTTATTATGGCTCGATTGCCACTGCGCCTATAGCTGCAAGTTATACTGATATTGATATAATGAAAGATTCTGAAACTCCAAGAAGCGTGCATGTTAGTGATTATTCTTTTATTGTTTCAAAAAAACAGGTTGGAAATTATTATTATACTCTTTCAGATAGTGCAGTTGACCCCCAAGAGCTAACTACATTAATAGATAAAATTTCACAAATTTATACCCAAATATGCAATAGTAATCCTGAAAGCTCAAAAGGATTTTATAGCTTTAATCAGTTTAGCAAATTGCCTTTAATTTCATATAATGATCTTTTTAGTTATGATGTAAATATTGATGGAATTGCAACTAGTGATAAGCAAGACTTTTTTTTAAAACTTTACAGGGGAACTAAATTAAGTTTTCAAAATAGCAACATTTCTAAACTTTATGAGTCATGGAGTTTTGACAATGGAGGCTATGGGGATTTAGGAAGATTAAATGTAGAAGCAAATGGCGCAGTTTTAGTTGATGGATTATTTATAAAAGCTTATGAATTTAAAAATAATAATTATTTGAAAATTCCTTACAATATTAATCTAAAAAAAATGTCAATATCAGTGTGGTTTAATCCAAATAAAATTGAAGGGGATTATAAATATATTTTATCAAATAACAAATATAACAATGATAATGTAAGGGGTTTCGGTTTAAGAATCAATCCTCAAAGACAATTGCAATTTCATTTAGGCAATGATATTACTCATGTTACTTTATCTTCAATTGAAACATTAATGGATAATAGGTGGTATCATGCAGTTATAACATTTGATAATGGAGAAATAAAATTATATATCAACGGTGAATTTGATTCCAAGCTTTCTTCAGGGATAACTGCTGTTGGCAATTATTATAACTTAATAATGGGAATAATGGCAGATAACTCCCCTTCTTTATACTCTTTTAAAGGCCTTATTGATGATACAAAATTATTTAATGATGTTTTAACACCTTCTGAAATATTTCAATTATATTCATCAGTTCCAGGAAATTATATTTGCCAAGAAAAATTAAGCGTAAGCTATGATATGTACTCTGTTGATAATAATTTAAAGCTTAAATTAAATTTTGAGCCAGACGAAGATTATTTGAAATATAATTCATTAATAAAACCTCTTCCGAATACTAATATTAATGGGGTTTTTGGCAAGGGAGCAATTTTTGCAAATAAGGAATACACAGTTATAAATTATTTGCCCCAATTAAATAAAATGTCAATATCTTTATGGATTAAGCCTGATTTTTCAAAAAGTGCAGAATATTATTATATTATATCTAATAATAATAATTGTTGCACCGATGATGTTAAAGGCTTTAGTTTAAGAATTAATCCTCAAAGACGTTTGGAATTTCAAATCGGAAAAGACAAGGATAATGTTTTTGTTCTACCATCACAAATCCAATTGCTAAGCCAAAATACATACCATGTTTTAATAACTTTTAATAATGGAGAAACAAAAATGTATATTAATGGGGAATTAGAAAATCAAAATTTGTCCAAGATAGAAATAATCCAAAATTCTTATAATCTTACTTTAGGTTCATTGGCATTTTCAGCTCCAACATATTTTAATTATTATGGAATAATTGATGAATTAAAAATATATGATATTATTTTAAATGAAGATGAAATTTCATATTTGAATAATAATCCAGGTGCTTTAAGCAGAAATTCTTTTTTTGATGAGATAAAAATTAATGATTATTCTACTCAATATTGCTTTAATATAGATTTATTCACGCAAAGAAAACCTTGCGATAATATTAAAAAATTGGCAATAACCCAAGATTTTATCAATATTTTATCCTCAACAAATTATTATGCAAGCTGGAATTCTTGCATCAAGCCTTTTTTATACTATGAAAGCGAAACTAATAAATTGTTTATAAACGCTTCAAAAGCAGATTACAATATAATTGCAGGAGGATGCAAAGATGCCAAGTAAAACTCAAATGGAGATAACAAATACAATGTTTATGCATTTAATAGGATTTATTGGAATAATGGCATTCACTTTCCTTTTTATTTCTTTAATGACTGGTTCTCAATCAAGGGCATCAGGATTAAAAGAAGAATCCTTATTTCAAAATTATGCAAGAAGATTACTTTCTTCAAGCGACTGTTTAGCCTATCAATATATTGAATCTTATTATGATGCAGACTCTTCAAATATTAATTATTATTCAAAAATTGAACCTGCAACCATTGATATGTCAAATTTTTTTGATTTTAATCATCAAAATTGTTTAAGGTATGATTTGGTAAGCGGAGCAATAAATAATGAGCCTAAAAAAAAAGAGCAAGTTTTTCCAGTAGTATTATATGAGGTTGAAGTT
>JAQVLH010000129.1 GCA_028704265.1 Candidatus Nanoarchaeia archaeon | reverse complement strand
TTATTGCTAAAACTTAAATTTTTTATTTCTTTATTTTGTGATTCTAAATAGGCTATTATTATTTCATAAGAGTTTTCATAAATACTTTCTTTTGCAATAGCAATAGGGATTCCATTATTATCTAAGCACATTTCATATCTTAATTGCGTTAAATCATTAAATTCTTCATTATCAATTTCGATTTCAAAGAATATTGGAGCACAAGGAATATCTGTTAAATTCCATACACCTTCCCTTCCGGATTCATTAGTATAATAGCCATTAACTAAATTAAACACTTCATCATATAAGCTAATTACTAATGCATTATTTATTCTTAATGAGGTAGTTATAATTTTTGAGTAATTTCCGCTTAAATCATAATATAAATAATTATTTTGCTTTTTGCTGATTATATCTCTTTGAGGTGTTTGAATTATTGCAGTGATTTTTGAATCATTTAAATAATAATATTGTTTTCCTAAAAATTCTAAATTGCTAGAATTATATAAAAAAGTATAATTAAGATAAGTGTCATTCAAATTATTAAAAATTTCATAGCCTAATCTTAATGAATTTCTTGAAGTATCGCTTGTTGGAGGATTAGCTATCCAAAAATATCCTATAATAGATAATAGAATAATTCCAAGAATTGCCATTGACAAGATTGCAATAACTGCAGGATTAGATTTTTTTTTATCGCTTCTTTTAATAAGTTTAGGTACATTAGAAGGCATTTTCATTGGAGCTGGAGGTATTTTATTAGAAGGCAAAGAATTCATAGGTTTAGGAGGTATTCTAATTGGATTAGGGGGAAGTGGTTTAATTCCTGGCCTATTGTTTTTTATTATTAATTTAGGAGGAATGTTTTTGGAAGTTTGCTGTTGAATTGTTGACATTCTAGTATCACTATGATAAAAATCATCAAGATCTAAATCAAGTATAGTGATTATTTTATTATAAGTGCTAATGTCATCTTTTTTAAGTTCGATTATTTTTTTTCCATATTCTTCAAAATTACTTACTTTTAACTGTCTTAATTGTGATAATATAAGATTTACTTCCTGATCAGTTTTTTCTCTTCCATCCATAAGGTTTAATTAACTAAGCATTATTTTAAAAATTAAATCATTTATATTAACAATTTTTTTTTAGATTATAGCAATCTTTTTAAACAATTCATTATTATTTTAATCTTGTTCCAATTAGTAGTGCAGTCCATTACAGCACAAAAAGTAGTAAAAATAAAAAGGTTTAAAAAAGAAATAAATGTAGGTAATAGAATATGGGTCACGTAATTGGAGATATAGATACACCAAGGAAAGGAAGTATGCAGTTTTGGCCAAGATGTAGGGCTATGAGGAGTTTTCCTTCTATAAGAAATGTTCCTAAATTAACTACTAATGTTTTAACAAGTTTCTCAGGTTATAAAGTGGGCATGACTCATGTTGGCTTAATTGATAATGTAAAAACTAGTGTTACAAAGGGCCAAGAGATTATGGTTCCAGTTACAATTATTGAATGCCCTCCATTAAATGTTTTTTCTATAAGGTTTTATTCATGGTCTTCAAATGATGGCTATAAAATTATTGATCAATTAAATTCAGATTCATATGATAAAGAGTTATTAAGAAGATTAACTCTTAAAAGCAAAAAAGGCAAAGAAAAAGATTCTAAATCAATGACTAAAGAAGAAGCTGAAAAATTAGTTGCTAGCGGGTTAGTAAAAAGAGTAAGCGTAATAGTTCATACTAATCCAAAATCTACAAGTATTGGTAAAAAGAAGCCTGAAGTTATGGAAATAATTGTTTCAGGAGAGATTAAAGGAGCATTTGATAAATCTATGAGTTTGCTTGGAAAGCAAGTTAATGTTAATGATGTTTTTAATGAAGGAGAGCAATTAGATATTTTTTCAGTAACTATTGGAAAAGGATTCCAAGGCAGTGTTAAAAGATTTGGTGTAAAAATATATAAGCGTAAAGCTGAAAAAGTTAAAAGGAAAGCAATGAGTTTAGGAGCAGTAACTCCATGTAAAGTAGACCATAGGGTTCCTCAGCATGGACAAATGGGTTTCCAATCAAGATGTGATTATAATAAATGGTTATTAAAAATAGCAGAGCCAAAGGATGCAAATGTTAAAGGCGGATTCCTTAATTATGGTGAAGCTAAGAATACTATTTTATTAATAAAAGGAAGTATTCCAGGACCTAAGAAAAGGTTAATTAGAATAAGGAAGAGTATAAGGCCTAGTGATAAGATTCCTAAGCAAGCACCTGAAATATCATATATTTCAAAGGAGTCAAAACAGTGAGTTGAATTAATATGAAAGCAGAAGTTTTAAGTACAAAAGGGGAAAAGAAAGGAAAAATGGAATTGCCAGTGCAATTTTCTGAAGAATTTCATCCAGATATTATAAAAAGGGCTTTTAGTGCAAATCAATCATTGAATTATAATCATCATGGAACTGACCCAAGAGCAGGAGTAAAGCATGTTGTTAGAGTAAAAAGAAGAAGAAATGTTTATAGGACTGGTTATGGAAAAGGAGCAAGCAGGACTCCAGGTAAAGTAGTTTCAAGAAATGGTAATAGATTAAGTTTTGTTGGAGAGCAAGTTCCATTTGCAAGAAAAGGTAGAACTGCATTTCCTCCATTAGTTGAAAAAATATTTGAAGAAAAAATTAATATTAAAGAAAGATTATTTGCAATCAGAAGCGCTATATCAGCAACTATTAAGAAAGTTTTAGTTGAAAAAAGGAATCATAAAATAGGCAAAGTTGAATTGCCGATAATTGTTGAAGGCGCTGAAAAATTATCAAAAACTGCAGAAGTTAAAAAGATGATTGAATCATTCGGCTTGAAAGACGAATTAACAAGGGCAAAAGAAAGAAAAGTAAGAGCTGGTATTGGAAAAATGAGAGGAAGAAAATACAAATCAAAGAAAGGTCCATTATTAGTTGTTAGTAAGACTTGCCCATTGTTAAAGTCCTCAAAATCAATGCAAGGTGTTGAAGCAATAACTGTTAATAATTTAAATGTTACTTTATTAGCTCCAGGTGGCGTTGCAGGAAGATTAACAATATGGACTAAGGAATCAATAGATGAATTAAATAATAAAAAGCTTTTTTTAGGTGAAAAGAAATGAAGAATTATGATGTTTTAATAAATCCAATGGCTACTGAAAAGAGCGTAAGATTAATGGAAACAGAAAATAAATTAACATTCGTTGTTGCTAAAAATGCAACTAAAGAAATGGTAAAAAAAGCAATCGAATCAATGTTTAATATTAAAGTTAGTGAGGTTAATACTCACATAAGGGGAGGAAAAAAAATAGCTTTCGTTTCATTGCACCCCGATTTTAATGCAATGGATATAGCTAATCAATTAGGAGTGTTATAAATATGCCAAAGAGATTAATACAGCAAAGAAGAGGAAAAGGAGGACCAAGATTTAGGAGTCCAGGTCATAGATTTAAAGGAGCAACTAGCTTAAGAAAAATGGATGACTATGAAGAGAAAAATGTTATTATAGGAATTGTTAAAGATATTTATAATGATCCGGCAAAAACTGCACCAATGTTATTAGTTGAATATTCAAATAAAGAAATATTATGTTACCCTGCACCTCAGGGTATGAAAGTAGGGGATGTAGTTGAAAGCGGATTTAATGCTAAACCTAATATGGGAAACATATTGCCATTATCGCAAATACCTGATGGTAGTCTTATTTATTGTATTGAAAATAGGCATGGAAGCGGTCCAAAATTTGTTAGGACTGGCGGAAACTCAGCAAAGCTTGTAGCTCATGAGGATAAAGGGGTATCAATTGAAATGCCTAGTAAAAAGAATTTAATATTAGCTGGAAATTGCAGAGCAGTTATAGGAAAAATTGCTGGCTCAGGAAGAAAAGAGAAGCCATTTGTTAAAGCAGGTAATAAGAAATTTTCAAGAAATGCAAGAGGAAAGAAGCATGAAGTTGTTAAAGGAACTGGAATGAATGCTGTTAATCATCCTCATGGTGGTGGAGGAACAAGAAATAGGAAGAACTATTCAGTTGGCAGGAATGC
>JAQVLH010000128.1 GCA_028704265.1 Candidatus Nanoarchaeia archaeon | reverse complement strand
AAAGATAAACTGTCGGTCTTACTTTCAAGTAACCTATTAAAAGTATCTATCATATCAATATGTTTAATCTTATTTAACTCTTCATTAGAAAAAAGTTCAAATTCTACAACATTAAATCCTTTATTTAAAAATTTTCCATACATAAAATGTTGTAAAAATTTTGGAAGAAGAATTAAGATTCTTTTTTTATCTTTATTTTCTCCTCTTGATTTTTCAATATCTTCTTTTATTTTATAACATAAAAGATCACCTGTTGTTTTGGGAAAAAAGTCAATTAAGGGAAATTTAGTGCCAATATCATCTTTTTCTTTCCTACTTGGATATAAAAATTTTTTAGGCAATTCTTTCTTTAAAAAGCCCCTACTCCTTGCATTCTCAAGCAAAGAATTTGATGCATTAACTATTACCTCTGTACATCGATAGCAATAATCCAACGAAAATTTTTGCGTATGATCTGCTTCGTATAATTCCCTTATTAAATCTGGCTTTGCTTTCTTGAACCCATAAAGTGATTGATTATCGTCTCCAACTAAAAGTACCTTATTTTTTGTATTCAAAAAATTTATAAAAATAGACTCTAATTTGTTAAAATCTTGAAACTCATCTATTAAAATCAAATCATATTTACTAGGTATTTTATCCTCATATTCTTCAAAAATTTTATTTGCAGCATAAACAATAGAACTTAAAGAATACAACCTTTTTCCTCTTGAACTATAAAACTCTTTTCTTTCTTTATAGAATTTTTCTTCAATTTCCAAAATTTCATTTTCATGAAATTTTGCTTCAAAATTAATCTCCTTCCTCTCAATTAATAAATAATCTTCTGAAATTAATTCATCTAAACCTGAATCGAGCTCCACTCCCTTTCCTAATTGTTTTTTAGCAAAAGAGTGCAGAGTAGAAACTGTTACATTTTTATAACCTTTTAAATCTTCTGTTAAATCATCTATTAATTTATTAATAAAAGATAAAACTAATATCTTCTTTCCTTTAAACTCTTCTGAATCTATAATTGTTTTAAAAAATGTACTCTTTCCCGTACCCGGACCAGCAACCCCTACAAATGTATTTTTGGTTGAGCTTTCAATCTTTTTTAATAATTCTTCCTCCATATAAAATATAAATAAAAACACCCAAATCAAAGGGTGTTTCCATCATAATTAATTATTAATAAATTATTTAATATTTTTATCATAATATATAATATTATGTACTTCTAGAGTATCTATTTTGACGCGTTTCGTACACGCACTCAAATTGGCTGAGCACTTCAAGCTAGAACTATTAAATCTCTAACACCTGCAATGCCTTCTTAAGCATTTTATTTTTTCTTATTCTACGCTCTTTGAGCATCTTTTACTTTTATTAAAAAATCATCCCTCGACAATGAAAAAGGAAAAGGTAACTTAATTTCAGGAAATTTACCAAAATCTTCAATAGGAAATTTTCTCCACTCTAATAATTTATTGTTCGCGACAGCATACAATTGTATACCCAATGTAGTAGGAACTATTCTTGCATATCTTAATTTCTCAGCTTCATTATTAAATGTTTCAGCAAAACTAATAAGCTTTTTACTCTCAATTGCAAGAATATCTCTTCCAATATCAATATCTAATTTTTCTAATTCATTCGTTAGGAAAAAAACACTATTTTTTGTTACCTCTGAATTTTTTCCTACATTTAACGACATCTCTTCCTCTTTAAATCTTTTAAACCAAAGTTCATTAAGGGAATTATAAATAATATAATGCAATCTTAATTGACTTGAAGATAAAGATTTAATTATATCTGCATAAAAAACACCCGAATCATCTTTACCGTCTAAGCTCCTAGAAGATGCTAAAATTCCACCAAAATATTCTGCACAAATAGAATCATCTGTAAAAGATCCATTAAAAAAGACATCTCTTGTTACTCTTAAATTTGCAATTTTACCATCATCTATATTTGGGATCTTTCTGGCAGCTATATTTATAATTTTATTCCGTCCTTGCTCATAAAGACTTGCTATGTCACTAGCAACTATATCTGCTGTTTTTCCAAGTAATTTGTTTGATATTAATAATATTGCTGAAACTGTTGTGACAGGTTCTATCATAATTAGTTATTAATAAGTTGTTTATTATCCTAATCATATAATTTCTGTAATTTTAACGCGTCTCGCATAGCGCTCAAAATGGCTGAGCACTTCAAGTTAGAACTATTAAATCTCTAATATCTGTAATGCTTTCTCAATTATTTTTATTTTTTCTTATTCTACGTTCTTCGTGCGTATTTTTATTATAGCAGAAAAGTGACAAAAGTGACACTTTTTTCAGTTTTTGAAACACATACCTATCACATATTATTAAATGAAAGTCGCTTTTTTACTGTTTGGGAATATACACTTGAGACATGATAGATATATCTTCGGATTTATCTGAATAAACTTGTGTATCTAAAATTTTCTTCATAAAACAAATACAAAGTTTTATTCCGTCTTTTTCTGAAATAATGTCTTTAAGAAAAATCTTACTTAAATTACCATATTCCTCTGGTAAATTTATTGATATATAAGTCATCTGCTTTTTACTGTTCTCCCATATCCTATATTTAATAACTCCGCGATCATCAATTTTAATCTTTGCACTTTTCGATAAAAATTTATGAATTGTCCCCTTTTTATTCCAAGTTGCTAATGTTTCAGAAATATAGACATCATCCCAACTATCAAAAATTGGGAAATGCAACAAAACATTACTAACAAAACTAAATAAATCATCAACAATGAAACCTTCTAGTGATGGCCTTCCACCATTTTTTATATAAGTTAAATACTCTCTAATCGGTTCATAACTAATTAATTCTTTATAAATAGAAAATATTTCTCTAATTTTTGAAAATCTATATTCTGAATTATTATTAAAAAATTCTTCACGAGACATCTCCTCATACAAATCATAAAACCTATTATAAAATAAGCTTAAAACGACTTTTTCTTTTTTATTAGGTTTAATTTCTGACATATTCTTCAAAAACTTTTCAAGTAAAAATTACGGAGTAATATTTTAGAATTTTCTTTTTTATCTTTTTTCGAAACAATAATAGTACTAGCCGACTCTTTAGTCAAAAGAAGATTTACATAAGACAAATTTTTTCTATAGTTAACAATATCCCTATTAATTTTTTTTATTAAAAAATCATAGAAACATAGATAACTATAGAGCACAGCATCTATTAAATAATAAAGATTGATAGAGGTTAACATGTTTATATTTTTTTCTGAGCTCTTTTAAAATCTCTTTATCTTTAGTTTCTTCTGTATTGAAACTAAAAACTATTGGTCCTCCCGTCTTATCTTTTGAAGGAAAGGAAAAAAATGTAAAAAAGAGTTACGCATTATCCATAAAAAATTACTATTAGGTGATATTTTCCCTTTATATTTTTTATACAACTCATTATTTTCATTTAATATGAATGAATTGCACCACCTTCTAAATCTTTGTTCGTTATTTTTTCCTAAACTATCACCTCTACATCCTTGAAAAATTAAATAAATTCTTGAAAAAAATCAATAAAAATAAATGTCAAAGAAAGTTGAGTTGCTTGAGAATATTTATCTTGCTTCCTTAAGATTTCAATATCCTTTTTGAAAATTTCATATACTTTTCTTGTTGAAAAGAAAAATTTCTTGTGTTCATTAATTATTTTCTGTTTTTCTTCCATATATTTATTTAGTCATTATTATGCGTGATTTTTCTGATAAAATTTTATCTTCATAATGGGCAAATCCCTCTTTTTTCTTTTCTAATATCGTCCTAATATCTTTATCTGTGAAAGGAATAATTAATCCATGACCATCTTTATAGGAATCTGCACAACGTCTTAAAAATAATTTTTCATCTTCGATAGTACGACAAATAATGATCCCGAATTTTCCCCTATTGGGAGAAAGTCTTCCTACCATCTGATCTAATTCTGGATTAGCAATATCTTTTCCATAATTCTTACATTCAATAAAAATATAAGGACATGGAATATTAAACGCATTTTGTAATCTATGGAAAAATCCTCCACCAG
>JAQVLH010000127.1 GCA_028704265.1 Candidatus Nanoarchaeia archaeon | reverse complement strand
TAACCTCCAGTTCAAAGTTTCATTTTCAAAGGTCGTTCATTTGCTTTTTCAGAAGCCTTCACGACTTTTCAGAAGACTTTTTCATATACTTAGATCTCTTCTGCAAAGTTGTTGGACTTAGTCGTATAATTAAAGTAAAAATTAGAATAAATTAATAATTTGCTAAAATGTTTTGTGTTTTCAATGTTTCCATAATTCTTGCATATAGAGTAAATTCACTATTTGCAAAATTAATATTTTTAAACCCAAACAATTTATTGTTTTGAATGCCATAATACAGAAAACTATTTTTGCATTTTGGAAAAGCATTTAATATTTTTAATAAATCGTCATCAGAAATACTTTTATGAATATTATTAATAACAATTACATCTGCTTCTTGTAAATATTTATTTTCATTAATATTATCAAAGTCTGCTATTTCTGTATTGATAATGTTTGCAAAATCCAATTTTGAACAAAAATCAAATAATTGCTTGCTCTCTGTTGAATTTATACTCAATAATAGTATTTTTTTAGTCCTCTTTAGAGTACTTTCAATTTCAGAATCTTTTACTAATTTAATAAATTGTTCTTTTTTTTCATTGAAAAATTTTTCAATAATTTCTTCGGATTTTTTATTCGCAAAACTTACACTTTTTTTATAAACAACAAAGATTCCTATTAATAAGCCCAATAGAGTAAAAGAGCCTCCATATATAACAATATATTTCAGAAAATTATAATCAGTATTTAACTTTTGATCAATAGTTTTTACTTGTAAATTCAAGTCTTTTTCAATTACATTTTGAAATTTTTCAACCTTTTCAACTCTATTGTATAAATTTACAGAATCTTGCTTTGATAAAGTTGCAAATTCTTTTTTCTGCCCAAATAAGACATTATTTAAAAGGATAGCGACACATAGGATTAAACTAATTTTCTTCATATTCATATAATTTTTTGTTTTTATAAACATAAAATGTTAAGTGATTATTCTTTGTTGAAAATCCATTTATCAATAAAATAGGATTCTTTGTTTTTACTTTATTATCCACTGCAATATTGACCATTGAATTGAAATCTATTGTACTATATTTTGAACTACTATCTGGATGACTGTGCCATTCTCCCAAATAAATTAATTCTCCATTACTTTCCTTATGCTTTTTTAAAAGATATTCATTTATGTCTTTTACAAACCTCTTAAAACTTGTCTTTGATTTTTCTGACTTTGACGGAGTATAGATTTCAGAAATATAAATTGTTTTATTGTTATTAAAAAAACTACCTATTAATATTCCTCCTGATTCATTAGGGTAACTTCTTATTGATAGTGATTTTATTTTTGATAAAAGTTCATCATTCACGAATATTGATAAATTTAGTTCCTTTTGAAGGAATGATTTTATCAAAAATTTTGAGGACAGTTGTTCATCATATCCATCATTTTTTATAACAAAACTCTTTAATGTTAATTTATTTCCAATCGAATGAATAATTTGCTTCATTGCATAAAACAAGTGGGTATTAATATCTAAATAACTTGCTTCAAAGGTAGGATAATGACAGCCTATTCCTTCATAAAACAATGCTGGTTTATAATCTAATTGCTTTACAATATGGTATTTCATTTCCGCAATATCTGAACCAGTAATACATAAAAATTCTTTTGCTTTATTTGTAATTGAAAAATTAATGACTTTATTGTTAAACTCCATTTTATCTAACATTAATGCCATTTCGTTATCAGTTGAACAGTCAAATATTAAATCATATTTTTTGAGAATGGTTTTTACTGATTTGAAATTATCTGAATTAACAGGATATTTATTAACATTTATAACATTTATATTTACATAAGGCGAAATCATACTTAATTGCATTTGCAAAGAACTTGTTTTATTTATCCCTATATCATATAAAGCATATTCTGCGCGACATAAATTCCCTTGTTCAACTGAATCAATATCTGTTATTGTTAATTCTATTACACCTCCTTTAATTAATAATTTCGCTAGACTGCTTCCTATCGCTCCAATGCCAATAATAAGAATATTTTTAGTTGAAAATTCATCAGCAAATTTTCCTCTTCCAAAAAATCTATGATATGAACAATTAATTGTTTTTTGCCAAAGGATTTTCTTATTTAAAAAGCTGTAATTTGTAATTCTACTTTTCCGATCAAAATCATTCTTGATGAAAAAATCTTTTAAGTCGATTATTGCAGCCTCCCAATGTATGGTAGTAATATTTTTATCTGAAATTTTATATCCGATTAGTAGAGGGAAAAACTGTTTTCTGTTTTTTTCATTTTTTTCAAGTTGAGTTTCGTGAAGTCGAACTAAAAATTGTTTGCTTTGATAATCAAAATATCTTTCTATTTCATTCCATTTGCAAGCAATTATTTTTTTTCTAACAATAGGTTCGTTTTCAACAAAGACCCATAAACCGCGATTTTTAGGCAATTGGTTGTTAATATGGTTCGACCAATTTAAATTAATAATTTGTGGATTACAGTCAAATTGATTAATAAAATATATTTCATTCCCTAAATGTGTATACTGAAAAAGCCCAAAACTATTTTTCTTAAATTCATTTTTAGAATCCTGAAATAAAAAAGACTGTACCTTTATTGCATTAGGTAATTTTTGATATGGAATTTGTAAATACTCATAATTGCCATCGGTTTTTTTATCAATATAATAATCCTTTATCCAACTTCGCAAACCATTTAATTCAAACTGAAGTTTTTCACTTGGGTCACTAGTAGATGAAGTATGAACACATAAATACGACCCAAAATGCGGATAACCAATTAAATCTGGGTTAGTAAATCTAACACAAAATCCTTTATAACTGAAAGGAAAATAATCTGGTATTTCAACTTTAAAATTTAAACTAATATCTTCAATGGTAACTTCTATCTCACCAGTACAAGTAAGTGAAACAAGTGTAAATTTAGTTATTAAATTTACACCTGTTTGTTCATTGAAAAATTTATTAAATAATTCAATCCTATCCATTTTTAACCAAAAGTTTGAGTTGAAAGAATAGAAGCAGATTTTTTCGCATCATTTTCGTACACTTCTTCTTTTGTAGGATACTTAGGATTTTCAGGGAAATAATATTTTAACTTTGTATCATCCTTTTCAATCTTTTCTAACATTTCTTTCCAATAATCCTTTAATTCCGTTTTTTCTTCTTTTGTAAGAGAATTAGCTACATTATTATTTGAATTCCCCGGATCGATTAATGAAACAGATTCAATATTATCTCTCATAAATTCAATCACTTTTTTTAGTCGGTTCCATTTTCCAACTTCTTTATCAACTTCGACTGCTTCAAAGGCTTTAATTGTTATTAGTTCAACAAAAAATGACTTTAATTCAATATCATGATTATATTTCCAGACTTTCAGTAATTTAATACATTCCCTTTCTTTATTTCTACCTTTGATATAATCAATTTGTGATTGAATATTTGTTTTCGTCCAATTTGCTTCTATTTCATCATCATTTATGTATAGGTTGATGTTATCATCTGTAGTTTTTTCATCAGTTTTTCTTCCTGGTGTTACATCAAACAATAAATCTTCACTTTCAACATTAAATTTTAAACCGACAGAAACTTTTTGTGGTCTTACTTTGATTAAATCTGCATCGTCCTTTTTAAATTTTTTACTTAAGAAATCAAAGACAGCATCATACATTTCTTTTAATGTACTATAACTTCCCTTCTTAAAATGTACGCACAGATCCAAATCAAATTTTGTATTTATTGCAGTGCTTTTGGCATAAGAACCGGAATTAATAATTTTTACAATTTTATCTCCAAATTCTTTTTCTAAAGCCTCTTTAACTTTGTCTCTTTTTTTCTTGTAATTTTCAAGAAGAGAGCCTTCGTCAAGATTAATATTATATGACTTTAACACATTATCTAAATGTAAATTTTTATCCATTTTATAAAAAATTAATACGTTAAAACTATCCATGCGGATGCATAGAAAAAAAAATTATTATGTTCTTTAACTTTCTGTAAAAGAACTTACTTATCAAACCAAGATAAGTAATGATTGATTAAATTTTAATGAGTAATTTTTC
>JAQVLH010000126.1 GCA_028704265.1 Candidatus Nanoarchaeia archaeon | reverse complement strand
TATGATCGTGGATGAAGCCAAGTTTACGAATTGGCAACCCCTGGCAGACCTTTACAGCAATCAGGGATTGCAAGTACAAATGACAGCGGTATCCGATATCGAGGAATCAATGAGCGAAGGTTTTTATAAACTTTTGAGCGAAAAAAGAAATCTTATTTTTTTATTTAAAAACTCTTTATATTCTTATTTATTTTATGGAAGATGAATTAAAGCAATTTTTTACTCCTTTTGAATTGAAGGTTTTGGAATTGATTGAGGAAGCTAAAAAAGAAAAAAATGAAAAAAAAAGTAATTTTATAGATTAAACATTTTTTTTATATAATTTATTAATTTTTGAATAAGGGTTTCTTTTTTTGGTTGGGTTTTATTTTTTGTGTATTCTTTAAGTAAATTAAATGTTATTTTTTGTAAATCTTTATTTAATGCTTCTTTTCTTCTAAAGCATCTTTTTTGAAAGAAATCATATTCTCTAAATATTCTACCTTCCTTAATTAAAGTAATCCTACTTATATAATAATTAAAATTAGGATTATAATTTTTTATTGCATAATCTTGGATTTTTTTCAGATTTTCTGATGTTGTATCAATAGCTAAAGTGCTATGAAAATTAAAATTTTTATTATAATCATAAGAATTTAAATTAAATACTTCTTTAAGAGAATTTGATAATCTCCATCTAAATTTTTTTAATTCTTCACTTGGAACAATATTAATATGAACTACTTTATTTTTTTTAAAAACGTTAAATCCTTTAACTTTAAATTCCATTATTGAAAAAACATTACATAAATTATTAAACTGCCTTAGTAAATACCATTCTCTTCTAGGTTCTTTTATAGTAAATGGACCTACAAGAGTAACATGAGGAATTATTTTTTTATTCTGTTTAAAATTAAATTTTTTATTGATCTTATAAATTAATTCTTTAATATCTTTTTTTGCTTTACCTTGAAATCTAAATTCAATAAGATAACTCATAATAATAAATTATAATAACTATTATTATAAATATAATTAATCTGTAGTAAAATATCCAATAAATATACTTAAAGCCATTATTCCAAAAGCATTCCAAGTATTCTGTGTTAATGTCCAGTAAACAAAGGCCATGAATAAAAAAAAGTGGTGCATAAAGTTTAGTGTGATTGCATCTATTTTCATTTGGCCTGCACCATTGCTTTGAGTTTTTCAAACATTTCCGGGTCATTCATCATCTTGGTAAATAAGTCTTGGACTTCTGTTTTCTTTTCAACAATATCCATTTGAAGTTTCAAGTCAAGGATTTGGCCACATTTACTGCAGTATTTATTGTTTGGTGTGTTTAGTTGTCCGCATCTGCATTTTTTGGGTGCAAAAGTATCTTTAACATCATCTTTTCTTTTAATTCCATAAACATCTAAGATAGCATTATCTACATCTCTGCCTGATAAGTGCACATAGACTGAAGCCATTTTGGAGCTTTGAGTCCAGCCGAAATACATTTTCATTTGGGCTTCTGTTAATTTGTTGGCCATGTGTGTTGCTCGCGCATGCCTAAATGAATGAGGGTTGACTCGTTTAGTTATTCCTGCTCTTTTAGCAGTCTCTTTTAATAGCTTCCTTATTGAATTATAATTTATTAGTTCGTTTTGCCTTGAGCTCCATACATAGCTATCAGGTCCTGGCTCTGAATGGTCTATTAACCATTGGCTTAATATTTGGGTGCTTGAAATTATTC
Source organism: Candidatus Nanoarchaeia archaeon (assembly GCA_028704265.1). Classification (GTDB taxonomy): domain Archaea; phylum Nanobdellota; class Nanobdellia; order Tiddalikarchaeales; family Tiddalikarchaeaceae; genus JAQTTT01. The sequence goes on along the minus strand of JAQVLH010000126.1, from coordinate 2,405 downwards.
TTACTTGCCTTACTCCTGTCTTTCCATTAACATTCAATAAGCATCCATATTCATCGAACACTATGTGTTTTATTTTAAGAGTTAAAACTTCTCCAATTCTGCAACCGCTTTCATAAAGTATGCTGATTAAGGCTTTGTTTCTTATGCTTGTAGAGCATTCAATCAATTTAAGGGCTTCTTGTTCAGTTATAATCTCTTGAGGCAATAACTTATTCTTATTTTTAACTCCTATTTTTAGTTTCAATACAAACTTAGGAGGTTCATCATTGTAAATCCATTTCAAGAATTTTTTTAATTCATTTTTGTAATCATTCTTTGTCCATTCACTATATTCACTTCTTTCAAGCCATCCGAAGTAATGGATTACATCTTTTTCTGTTAAAATTTTCAAATCTTTTTTTAAGAATTCATCAGCTTTCTGAATCAGCCTTAAGCATTTAGTTATTCTTGGTATACTTAGGCCTTGACTGAGCATGCAATCATAGTAGTCTAATAGATATATTTTGTTTGATATATCGGAAACTTTTCCCTCTTTTATCTTCTTTAATCTGCTGTCAAGGTCTTTGCCGTAACCATGCAACTCCCATGTATCTTTCATATTATTACTTGCCTCCAAAGCATTTAAAAACACGAGAGAAGGCGAGTGACTATTTGTAAACCGCTATGAACAGGATTCGAACCTGTGCTCCCTTTCAGGAATCGGTTTTCTAGACCGACGCATTAGACCGCTCTGCCATCATAGCACTTTAACAAGATTATTACTAAAGTTTTTGTATTTATAAGAATTATGAATTAAATCATAGTCAGTTTTTTAAAAAAACGAATACTATTTTATTATTATGGATGAGTATGAACAAATTAGTTTCGCATTAGATGATTATAATGACTTATTTTCAGATTTTGACAATAGGGAATATGGTAAAAGGGCTTTGTCTGATGATTTTTTAAATGAGTGCAAGAAAGCAAGCCTTGATAAAAAAAATCAAAAATTAGAATTATTAATATCTTTGCCTAGTAAAGGAAGAGATGTAAAAAAAGAAGAAATAATCTCTGAAAGGCTTAAAGGCCACTTTTCAAAACATTATCATATTTTAAAATCTGAAAAAAGCAAGTATATAAAAAATTCGATAGTGATGATTTTTTTAGGCGTGCTTTTTTCAGTTGCAAACAGCTTAATACATTTTTATTTTGATTCAAAAAACTTTGTAGGATTTAGAATATTGCTTGGAATCTCAGAGCCTGCTTCATGGTTTCTTATTTGGGAAGGCATGAATAAAAGATTTTTTATTCCAATTGTCCAAAAAAGCGAGCTTGAATTTTATAAAAAAATGTCAAAAATTTCAATTGTTTTTAACAATATAAAAGAATAGGCAGATATTTTTAAAAAACCTGAGCAAGTTTAATTATTATGGATGAGTCTGAACAAATAAATTTTATAATAGATGATTATGATGATTTGTTCTCCGATTTTGACAGCAGAAATTATAACAGAAAATCCTTGTCTGATGATTTTTTAAATGAGTGCAAAAAAGCAAGCCTTGATAAGAATTATGAAGGATTAGAATTGCAGATTTTGCTGCCTAAAAAAATAAGGCAAGAAGAGAAAGAAGAAATAATAAAAAACAGACTTAAAAGCCATTTTTTAAAGCATAATAAAATGATTTTAAATGAAAAAAATAAATTAATTAAGGAAGGATGGATTCTTTTGATTTTAGGAATTATTGATTTGGCATTTTCAACCCTTGCCCATTATTATTTTGCAGAAAACAATGAATTAATTTTAAGCCTTTTTTACGTAATTTTTGACCCATTAGGAATACTTCTTTTATGGGAAGGAATCCAGAAATTAATTTCAGGACCTAAAAAAATAATAAATGAACTTAATTTTTATAAAAAAATGTCAAATGCAAGAATTGTCTTTGAAGAGCTTGAAAATGACAACATCAATTCAAAGCTTATTTAATTAATTATTCTATTATTCTTGAAAGCCAGTTAGTTAAAAAAAATTCTTTAAAAGTAAGATTATAATTACTTTGATTATTTAATGAAAATCTTACCTTTTTATTATTTAATTCTTCGCCATTAGTTGTTACTAATTCTCCAAAATAAATTATGTCATAATTAATATCATATTGTGGCAAGTATTCAAGCATGGCTGATTTGTTTAACATTTCATCTCCACTAATTGAAACGTTTTCAAAATCAGCAGTATAATAATAAAAATAATAGGGGAATTTAAACTCTTTAGTATATTTGAAAGTGTTGCTTCCTAAAAAACCGGAAGCATTTATATGCAAGTCTTCACTTTGATTATTGCTAAGGAATAAATCAGATTCAAAAGGGTTGACATCTGAGAAATAATAAATTAAAGTATTGTTAATTCTTTCATTTATTGAAGTTAAGGA
>JAQVLH010000125.1 GCA_028704265.1 Candidatus Nanoarchaeia archaeon | reverse complement strand
ATAATGATTGGAGATGATTTTGAAAATGATTTTAAAGCTCCTAAAAAACTTGGAATAAATGCTATAATGTTTAAGACTTATGAAGATCTTTTAATCGAATTTAAAAAATATAATATTGAGTTATAAAGGTTTTTAGTAAAGATATTTTTATAACTCAAATTTTTATTTTAGAAAACTATTTTTTAAAAACTTTCATACTTGGAACTATCGCTAGAATTGAAAATATTATTAAATAAACATACCATTCAAGAGAAAGGATATTTGGACAAAGTTTTGCAAGCATTAATGTGAAAAATAAAACACTTAATTTTATTAAAGCAATATCTGTCCATTTCATATTTTTTATTTTTTTATTTAACATTTTAAAACACATAAAAACACCTCTTTTTATAATTAAATATACAGAATAATGTATTTTTAAATATATTTAAAATAAGAAATCTCACTAAAAATGAGATTTCTCTTTAGATAAAATATAATCTAATCTTATTTTATTAGCTTCTTGAATATATTCTTTGTAATTTTGATCAGGCATTCTGCTATGACTAAAACCACAAGTATAACATTCTTTTTTATGACCTGTTAAAACATCTTTATTCTTAACTAATGCTTTTCTCCAATCTTCTACAAAAGAAGCGTCTAAAATATTTCCTATAATTGTGTTAATTGTCCAACAGGTATAAACTTCACCTTTTGGAGAAATTAAAAGATCTTTACAATAACTATAGCAAGGGACTACAATTTTTTCTTTTTTAAAATATTTTTTAATTAAATCAATTCTTTCTTTACTTGTAATCTCTATATTATATTTTTCCGCAAGAGAAACTACTTTATCTATAGATGAAAGATCAATATTGAACTTATAGTTAGAATTGTTTCCAACACCATATATCTGAACAGGATCAAAGTCTATAAAAACTCCACCTAACTCTTTAGATAACTCAACAATACTTTCAAGAGTAGATATATTTTCATTTAAGATTGTACAATCAATTTCTATATTTGGATGTTTTTCTTTACTAATTACTTTCTTTAAACCCTCTACTGCTGAATTAAAAATGTCTGGGTAAATTTCTGATTTTATCATGAATTTCAGGAACTCCAGAATCTATTGAAACAACAAGGTTATCTACAAAATTAGAAACAACATCTACATGGTTGTTTAAAAGAGAACCATTTGTAATAATTTGTACCTTTAGATTTTTATTTTTTGCATGTATTATTAAATCATCAATATCCGGATGAAGTAACGGCTCTCCTCCCCATAAAGTTACCCATTTAAAATTAAGATCAGATAATTTATTTATTATTGAAAGAAGAGTTTCTTTTTCACCCATGTAAGGATTTTTCCAGATATTACACATAACACACTTTGCATTACATGCAAAATTTACTTGCAGATAAGCATCTGTAGGAATTGAGTTATTTTTTGCATTTTCAACATATAATTTCATTTTATCATATTTACTACTTTCATTCATTTGCATATTTTATCACCAATATATTTTTTTATAAATATTAAACCTATTTATGCTTAATCTATAAAAATAAATAGAACAATTATAAACAATAAATAGATTTTTTAAAAAAAAGAGAAATCTATTGGTGCCGTCTCACGAATACATGACTAGAGTTTACAAAAATAGTTTTATTTTTAATCATATATATCGCCTTTAAATTATATTAATAGCAAATATTTAAAAATAGTGGTATTTGATAAAAAGTTAATTTTATTAAAAAAATTATTTTTCAAACCAATAAGGAGTCTTTTTATTCCAACCAGTAACTTCTCTTATTTTTTTAGAACCGTTTTCTTCTTTTAAAAGTCTTTGATAAAAGTTAATAGAGTTAAGTATCTGAGAATCTAAAAAATTAGAATGTTCTTCTTTCCAAATTTTAAAAGAATTATCTTTCATAAAGAACACCCATTTTTCAATAAAATCAATATGACTTTTATCTCTTTTAGTAGAGTATACAAAAGAAGAACTATCTTTTAAACTATTATAAAGATGTTTATCTATCATTAATTTAATTTTTTTAATCTCCTCTAGATCAAGAACCTCTTTATACAATAATCTTAGATGCAAGGCATCTTCATAGTCTTTATCACTTGAAAGATAATATTCTTTATAAGCTATAGTTGATTCAATAGATGCAAAATAAATATCTAAACCAGTTAAAGGAAGTTTAGTTCTTTTAAGTAAAGTATATTTATCAACTTCTGTTTTTACAAACTTAAGTTCAATGTTAGGAAGTATTGTTCCCTTATAAACAAACCTTATAGATTCTTTTTTTATTAAATAATTATTATATATTTCTAAAGCATCATCAGATTGTATACACTCAAAATTAGAAGCATAAATATCTTCTAAAAATTTAAGAAATAAAGAAAAAGGTATTTTGTCAATAATAATATCTATGTCTTCAGTACCTCTTACTCTTCCGTTTGAAATTGCAACATAACCAGAGACGATTACATATTTAGTATACTTTTCTAAAATCGAGGTAAACTCTATTACAAACTTGTCTAAGATGTTTCTATCAGATACAAGATTAATCATAAATAATAATATTTAGTTGAAAAGGGTTTTTAACTCTTTTTAAAGAGAGGGTAGTTGGCCGAGAAACAATAACTAATAATCATGCCCAGGACAAAGAATCTCTATATCTAAATCTTTTAACTTGTTTAAAGAAGAAGGCATTTCTTTTGGTGAAGAAAAAGGAAGATCCATTCTTCCTATATTATCTCTAAAGAAAAGAGTGTCTCCAGAAAAAAGAATTTTTCTTTTTTTATCATATATACAAATTGAGCCTTTAGAGTGACCTGGTGTATCTATTACCTCTAAGTAATCTGGAAGGCCTAAAGAAGATAGCTCTTTTACCTCAATATCAAAATTGTCTGCAAGAGGTTTAAGTAAAATTGCATTATATTTATCTTCTTTTAAAGAAGCAACTGAATCTTTGGAAGCATAAAAAAGAGCTTTTGTAAAAAGATGAAAGTTTCCTACATGATCATAGTGCATATGTGTGAAGATAACTGTTTTAATTTCTTCTAAAGGAATTATTTTTAATAGATCTTGTTTTATCATAAGCTCATCTGTAGGATAGCCTGTATCAATCAAGAGGTTTTCTTTCTTAAGAAAATAAAGATTAGATTCTCCTGTTATTTTAAAAACATCTTTGTAAATTTCTGAAATCATATTAATATATTAGTATAAACATTTAAAATAACCTATTAAAAGAGATATTTTTTAAATATAATAAAAAAACTTTTTTATTTAAAAAATACTATATAGTATCTAACATTTCTTTTGTAACATATATATGCTTGTAATCTTTTATAATCTTTACAACATCTATCTTTTTTATAAAATCAGGAAACTTATTTTTAATATCATCAACAATATCATAAAACTTTTCTTCAGAGTCAATTTCAATTTCTGGTTCAAGCTCCCAAGAACCAATATTTTCAACCAAATAAATAATATTTTTATTATTTTTACAATAACCTAAAAAAGAATCATAATCTTTTTGAGTGAATTTATTTATAGATATAAATAATTTATAATATTTATAATTTATTTTATTAAAATCAAAAAAAATATCATAACCATTAATTATCTTTTTTTCTAATTCTTTAATTCTTAAAATTACAGTCTTAATATTTAAATTTAGTTTTCTAGAAATATCAATTGAAGCAATTCTAGAATTATTAGAAAGTAAAGATAATATTTGCTTATCAACATCATCTAAAGACAAAGTAGACTCACCACTTATCATTTTCTTATCTTCTAAAGAAATATAATCATCATCCACTAAATATTTTTTACCATAAACATAAGTTTCTGCCATAAGACCTACATGATAACTACTTATATATTTATTATATTTTTTTAAAATATTATTTTTTTCAATATTAAACTCCTTTAAATCTTTACAAAGAACAGAAATAATTAAATCAAAAACACCAACAGATCTTGCAACCCAATTTATCTTATAATAAGAAATAAAATCATTAATAATGGAATCAAGTTCTTTTTTTGAAAAACCATGTAATTGAAAATAGATTTTATAATGACCTAAACCTAATTTACTTAAAGACATTAAAGTTAAATAATTAGAGATAACTCCTTCAGATTCCATT
>JAQVLH010000124.1 GCA_028704265.1 Candidatus Nanoarchaeia archaeon | reverse complement strand
GAAGGATTTTTTCAATATCCAGGGATCTTATCTACATGGATAGTTATAATAATGAAAAAAATGTTTAATACTTCTTCTCTCTTTTTATTAAGACTTCCTTTTGTAATGTTTGGAACTATTTCTATCTTCTTGTTCTACAAAATTGGCAAATTATTCAATAAAAAAGTAGGGCTAATCTCAGCATATTTATTTGCTTTTTGCCCATTAGCAATTGGTTTGGCAGGATATATAAGAAATTACGAGATTTTATCATTTGTATTTGTATTAAGCTTATTTCTAATATTAAGAAATAAGGAATTGAACAAAAAATTCTTTTTATCTTTAACAGGCGTCATAATATTATTAATTTTAGTTAACTTGGCAGACTATTCGATGTGGGTTCAATCTATTGATTTGTTATTATTGCTAGTAATTGGAACATATGTTTTTTCTTTATTATTAAATAAATTTATCAAGCATAATATTTTGAATATAGCCCTGAAATTATTTTTCAGCACTATCGCTTTTTTTCTTGGAAGACACTTAATTCCGATTATCGCTCATTTGAATCTAAAAGAAGAACCAACCTTGCAATATTTATTTTTTATTAATTATTATCCGACAAGCTATTTATGGTATTTTTCTTTTATTTCTTATCTGATTGTTTTGTTAATACTGATTCTTCCTATTTTACTGAACATTAAAAATTCTAGAATTTATTCTTTATCTTTTAGCATCTTCTTCTTTTCATATGCTTACATTTTTTATTTCACTGCGCCGAGACTATTTCAGCCAAGATATTTTTATTTTAGTATACCTCTGACAATAATCTTGCTTTCAATAGGGGTAAATTATTTTTATAACATGTTATCTCAAAAGACAAATACTAAATCTAAATCTAAATCTAAAAGATATGGACTATTAATCATCTTTATAACTATTCTTTTATTGATTTTTAGTCCTTTCAATGCAATTCATAACACTTTAACCACGGAGAATGGAGAAATCAACAAAAATAACGGATTAGCTTATTTTGATTCACAGACTCTTGTTAATTTTTTAATTGAAAATAATCTTTCTGAAAAAATAATATTGACAACACAGCCGTGGGTTTTTGATTATTATTTTGATTCAGAATTTCTAAAAGAAAAAGACAAGGAAGATTATGTTTTTTTCCCAAAAGATCAATGGTATGAGCAGTTTGATAGAACGGAAAAGGTTTGGAGTATTAACGGGTACTGGAGCGAACAAGATATTTCAAGAGTTAGGGAGATTATTATACATAAGGATATAGAGTATTTGGTATTTGCTACATTTAATCCGGAAGAAAACAAGCCAGAATGGGTTTTGCAAAATATACATGATTCCAAATTGATTTCAGTAATTGATGGAGATCATCAATATGGTTATTATATTTTTAAGATTGAAAAAATGATGTAAGAAGTTATATGAGTAAGTTCCTTAATATATACAAAAATCCTAAGATTTATTTAAAGATTAAATATTTTTGATGTTGCTCAATTTACCAATAATTCTTGTCCAGATGGGATATTTCTCTTTACAAAAGAGGTAATCTGCCCCAATTACTTTCAAAATATTTTCTCCATTTAACTTTTCGTCAAAATATATCGTTTCATATCCTTTAACTTTAAGACCTTTTCGCATTGTAAGAATGGTCTTTTTATTTGGATATATGGGTAGTCTATAAAACCAAACTAAATTTAGTAGGGTGTTTATAACTGCAAGGCCCACTATGGCAAGAATTACTCCCCAAATTTGAAATAATGGGATTAAAACAATAAATAAAATTATCTGTAAAATATTTGTGATTATTGTAATTTTAGTATAAAACCTTTTATAATCATGATAAATGATAATTGAACTAAACATTGCATTAATTGGGATGAAGATTACCGGCACCAAAAGGACTAAAGAGTAAATAATTGCTTCATGATATTTTTGACCAAATACGAGATTAATAATAATTGGAAGAAAAAGAGAAACTAATAAACCCACTCCTATCCCAAATAATAAGAGGGGTAAAATGAGTTTACGCATAAGATAAATACTTTCTTCTTTTTTCTGAGAAGCAAGATGCATGGAAGGAGGGTTAAGCACACCTTTAATCAATCCTTTTATTTTTTCGGGAATTAATTGTGCTACTGCATAAATCGCAAGCGTGGCAGTACCTGCTAAAGATGCAAGAAGAACATATTGGATTCTACTAGCAATAGAACTAAAAATACCCACCCCTGTCAGTTGAATTCCATATTTTGTTAATTCTTGTTCTTTTTTATAGTCTTTTTCTTGTTTAATACCTCTGTAAATAAAAAAAGTCATAACTAAATTAATTACTGAAGTACCTAAAAGAGTGAAGAAAAGAAGCCAGAATATTCCATGCAAGAAGACAACAGAAAGAATTTGCAATCCTGCAATTATGCATTGGGAAGTAATCATATAAATAGAGTATTTATTGAATTTGGAAGCGCCAATAAAATAGGAATCTGCAAGATTAATACCCCCATAAAACGGAAAGAATATGGCAAGGACTATAAACAAGTTTAATCTTTCAGGTTCAAAGAAAAAACCAATGATTAACAGGGCTATTGAGCTGAGTAGTGAAAATAAGAAACAAACTTTACTTGCTGTCTTAAAGAATCGTGGATAATTCTGGGCAGAAGCCTTTGTCACGATGGTATTAAAACTATTAAGAGAAAAAACACTAAGTAACCCTATCCATGAGAACATAAGAACATAAACCCCATATTCATCAAGAGTAAGATATTTGGCAAGAAAGTGCTGGACAACTAGGCCTATGAGCATCAATACTCCGGTTGTGAATCCCATAACTAAAGATTTTTTTATCATTTGGAAGCATAAATAGTCATTCGACTTGTTTTATGTAAAATACAGAGTATATTAATAAACCATTTTACAAAAGTTTTTCTTATTAACTTATTTGATAATATATTAAGAAGATGACTCTCATTCTTTCCATCTTCATTCATATATTCTAGGGGAACAATAAGATCTCTATCTACTTTTTGATAATAAATTTTTATATCTTTAAAACCAGATGATTTTAGATACAATCTTATTGTTTTTGGGGTAAAGTGTGTTAAATGGGTAGGCACCTGCAGGGTATATGCATATTTTCCGTATAATCTTGCTTCAAATCCGTCAAAATTGGGGATACTTATTATCAGAGTTCCATTCGGCTTAAGCAAACCTTTTACTTTTTTCAAAACTTTCTTGGGCGAGTAAACATGCTCGAGTAACATTCTCATTGTGATAACATCAAATTTCTCATTTGTTTTAAGATGATCTATATCCGAATTGATAATGTTCAATCCAGAATTTTTTCTTCCCCATTCTGCCGCTTTTTTATTTAATTCTATTCCTTTTACTTGCCACCCTAATTTTTTCATTTTGGATAAGAAATTTCCATACGAACAGCCAATATCAAGAAGATGTCCCTCATTAACAAACTTGGGCATACCCTCACTCTTCATTTTTTTAAAAGTTAATAAATAGTAGGGGAATAAAATAGTTTTAGCTATCTTATTGCTTTTTTCATGAGGATAATAATCATAATATTCTCTTAAAAGTGCATGATAGATCCAAGAATCTTTTCCTGAAGTTTTAACAGGTTTAAAGTACCCTGCAGAGTCGGAATAAAAAAAAGACATTGTTTCTTTAGTCGGTTGAGGATTTGTATAGACTAAACCGCATTTATCACATTTTACTATGCTAAACAAACCATTTCTTTTATGATAGTTATCCTTTGCAGAATATAGTTTAGATAATTTACTTAAACCACAAAAATCACAATTTACTAATTTAAATTTAATTTTTGACATTTGTTTGTTCATCAACTATTTTTTTACAGATTTTTATCCATTTCTTTTTATCAATAATTCCCTGAAATCTTGAAATACCTCGCCCCAAAATTGGTATATCATAATAAATTTTTTTATAAACTCTTTTATATTTTTCTACGCCCAGTGTTGCTCCCCTCCAGAAATGGGATGCAAAAATATCTGATGTGACTGGCAAATGATATACTGAACAGATAAGTCCTTTAAATCTACCATGGTGTAGACTATTTTGGTACTCATTTATTAACCCACCATTGAATCCAGATTCTGAGAATTTTTTCTTTATTCCATA
>JAQVLH010000006.1 GCA_028704265.1 Candidatus Nanoarchaeia archaeon | reverse complement strand
AAATATCTTTTAATGTCTTCAGAGCTTGTTTTAAATTTCCCCCTAACTAATGAAACTCCTATTTTTCTTCCCTGCTCGTAATTAAGGTCTGAAGTGGCACTTTCTCCAGTTACTCTTATAAGCTCTTTGTTAAGAAGATTGTGCACTTTTATTGGAAGAATAACCATTTCAATTTTGTTTGATTCTGAACTCACAGTATTTATCACCTCGTGCTAAGCATTTTACTTCTTTGCATGAAAATGTTTTTTCATCTGAAGAATAAGATAATACTTTTTCAAAAAAACCTTCAATAAAACTGCATACGCAATAATTTGTTTTTGAACGATTTTTTGACTGGAGAGTCCATTCAGTAGTTATTGAAATTTCATTAGCAAAAGATTTTTTATCAATTATTTTAATCCATTTTCTTTGCTGAGTAAAATCAATCGCTTCGTTAATTAAATTGCTTACGCTTTTGTTTTTAATCTTTTTTTCTTCCATTATGGAATCTGCGCTCATTTTTCCAAGATTAAAAAAAAGCAAAAGAGCAGCTTTTCCAGTATATTTTTCTAATATTTCTTGGGTTAATGAAAATGTTTCAATTCTCATCATTCTTGAGTCCTTAAATTTTTCAAAATCTTTTTTTAAAATAGAGGTAGCAGCATCTAAAAAAAAATCAAGGCTTATGATTTTATTGATAAAATCTAAATCCATAAATTTTAAACAATACAAAGATAAATTAAAAACTTATTGGAAATATTTGCTTAAAACCAATTCCATCATATTAATATGCCTGTTAAAATTTCTTTCATATAATTTAGCGTCATAACCTTTAAAGTCAGCAAGATATCCTTTATCAAGAGATTTTTGCAAATATTCATTATGGTATTTTCTTATTTTGCCGGAAATTATTTTATCTTTTAAAGTAATTCTTTTATGTTTAACAAAAGAAACTGAATCAATTCCTTCTCCTGCTCCTCCGGGAATAAAAATTATTGGCTTAAAACCCTCATCAATTAAAATTTCTTGCTTGTAAAGATTATCAATTGTTTGAGGAATTCTTGTGTGAAGCATCCTAGTATCTTTATTAGCTTTAAGAATTGTTTCAAGTAAACTTTTAAAATTGGAATTATTAATGCAATCTGAAAAATCGATAAAAGATGAGTTATCATTTATATTTTTGCAAGCATAAGCCCAGTCATTTTCAAAAGTTTTGAATGCTTGTTTTGTTTGATAAAATAATGAATTAATAGGCTCAATTTCAAATACCTTAACTTCGGTGTTTTTATTTTTCATATCTTGAGCATACATTATTTTTGGAGGCTTAACTCCTGCAAATGATGAAACCATTTCAACTAATGGAAAAACATGTTTTAATGAATAATTTTCAGCTCTTAAATATCTTGAATCTTCGTTTGTTAATTCATTTTTTCTATAAAAATGATTTCTATCAAACATGCAAGCATCTAAATCTCCCTTAAATTCTTTAAATTTGAATTTTGGGGTTTGTATAAGTATATGATAAGGAGCATAACCAATTGGAAATGCATCTGTTGCAGCAGTATGGGATAAAACTTGAGGTGAGAATATTATTGGTTCAGCAATAACTCTATGAACATTAGGATTATTCAAAAATTCTAAAACTGTATCGCTTAAATAATTCCCCATATATAATGTATATGTTTTTTTTTCTTGCCTAGCATTTGTTGTATTTACTAATGCTTTAATTTCCAGCTCATTTTTTTCCAAATAACCCATCAATGAAGAAAGAGGATTATTATTTTTTTCTATATAATCCCAAAAAACAGATTCAGAATGATTATTAATTGTGCTTACGATTTTTTCAGGATAATAAACAAAATTATGAGGATAAAACCCTTTATTTGTTTTGGAATTAAAAAGATAACCATCCTTATATATCTCTGAAACAAGCCCAGAATATTCATTTATATTATCTTTGTTTAAACGAGTTACTTTGATAGCTTCTTTCATGTATATTAATTATACAATTTCATTTAAAAAATCTGTTATTTATAATTTTTTTAAAAAAATATAAAATACTAAATATTATTTTTTTTGCAATAAAAAACTATAAAAGCTATGGAAAATTACTTTTTATTTTGTAATGGCAGACATATTAATTGTTGATGATGATGATAAAATAAGAGAAGTTTTAGAAATATTCCTTAAATCAAAAAAGCATAATATTATGGTCTGCGAAAATGGAAAAAAGGCAATATTGTTGCTTAAAAAACTTCCAAAGCTTCCTGATTTGATATTAATGGATGTAATGATGCCTGAAATGGATGGGTATTCAGCTACTAAAGAAATAAGAAAAAGCATAACTAAAACTGTGCCAATATTATTTTTGACGGTTAGGGATTCAAATAATGATTTAGTTACAGGATTTGACGCAGGAGGCAATGAATTTATGACTAAGCCTTTTGATTATGTAAAACTTGATCAAACAATTAACAAATTATTATCATCACCAAATGAAAGCAGAATAAAAGGTTATTAACTTGGATTCAAAAAATGAGCTTGAAAATATTGCCAAGATAATTAAAAATTTGGCAGAAGGCAAAGCTGCTAAAATTTCAGGAGACTCTGAGATATATTCTAATCTAAAATTAGTTGCTGATAAGATTAAAGAAAATAAAGAAGAAATGAATAATCTTGTTAAATTTAATGAGAAAATAATTGAAAATTCTCTTGAAGAATCAAAGGAAAAGCTTACAACGGTCTTTGAATCCTCAAGGGATGGAATAGTTATTATGGATGCTGAATCCAAAATTATTGAGATAAATACGCGATTGTCAAATTTATTAAAAATAAAAAAAGAAAATATTTTAGGCAAAAAAATAATTGATTTTGAATTGTTTTCAAATGATGATAAAAAAATAATGATAAATGATTTTTGCGAATTATCTATTGGAAAGCATTATTTTGTTAGAGAATATATTGTTAAATTAAATGGGATTGACACTTATTTCGAAATACATTCATCCGCTTTACGTAAAGGAAAAAATCTCATAGGAGCAGTATCAATAGTAAGAGATATAACTGAGCAAAAAAATGCCGAAATAGCTCTTAAAAAAAGCGAAGAAAAATTCAGAAACCAATTCCTTTATTATAAAGAATTAGATGACATAAAAAATGATTTCATAAGTTTGCTAAGCCATGAACTAAAAAGCCCTCTTGTTCCAATAATAAGCTATTCAGATTTATTTTTAAATAATATACTTGGCAGTTTAACTGACGAGCAAAAAAAAGCAATAAGTTCAATTAAAGGAAGCGCTCAAGAGCTTCTTAATATGATTGAAGAAATATTAGATATAAGCAGGATTGAAAGAGGCACAATGAAGTATAATTATGCAGATATCGAGCTTAATTCTTTAATTGAAGAAATAATTAATTCTGAAAAAGGCTTTGCTTCAAGCAAAGGGCTTAAAATAATTAATGAATCTGAAAATGAAAAAATTATATTAAATTCTGATAAAACTAAATTATCCAGGGTGGTTCATAATTTAATTAATAATGCAATAAAATTTACTGAAAAAGGTTTAATAAAAATAATTTTTTATAAGGAAAAAAATTTTATTATTATTAAAGTAAAAGATTCAGGTATTGGCATAGCTGAGGAAAAGAAAAATAAAATCTTTACAAAATTTTTCCAAATAGATTCTTCATTATCCAGAAAATACAAGGGAACAGGAATAGGATTATATAATACAAAAGTCGTTGTTGAAGGACTAAAAGGAGATATTTCTTTTGAAAGCGAAGAGAATAAGGGAACAACATTCATAGTAAAAATACCTCTTAAACCTGTTGCCGAAAATAAAACAATTGCCATAATTGGAGCAAGTCCTGATCATGGCAGGATGAGTAATAAAGCAATAAGAGCTTATTTAAAAAAAGGTTTCAAAGTTTATCCTATTAATCCAAAATATGAAGTTATTGAAGGGCTAAAAGTTTATTCCTCATTAAGCCAGCTTAATATTAAGCCTGAAGTAATTAGTGTTTACACAAATCCTGAAATAACAAAAACATTAATTGATGAAATAGTTAAAATTAGTCCAAAAAAAGTATTTTTTAATCCAGGTTCCACTGATAAATTTACATTACAAGAAATTGATAAGACTAAATTAAATTATGAAAGATTATGCAGTATAATGGCTATTGATGAAAATCCTCAAGAATATTAATGGAATAATATTAAAGCATAAGCAGTATTAAAATTATATTATGAATAAAGAGCTTGAAAATAAAATAAAAGAAGATATAAAAAAATCAGGATTTCCGTTAGAAATCGAATCTTCATTAATCTTAAATAAAAAAGGGTGGAGTGTTGTAAATAGCTCAAGATATTATAATGAAAATAAGAAAGATTATTCTGAAATAGATATTGTTGCTACAAAAGAACATGAAATAAAAGGAATTAAAAATATTTTAATAATTGAATGCAAAAAATTTCATGAAGGGCAATGGGTTTTTTTCAAGCAAGAGATAAGCAAGCCCAATGTATACAATCTTAATATTGTTGAAAACGGAAGAAATATTTCTTCTTATAGCTGGTTTGACAAGAATTTAATGGCTAATCATCATTATTTGAAAAATCCTATTTGCACTTATTCAATAGTTCCTCACACAAAAGGCAAAGGAGAAGTTAATGAAAAAAAGCAAAAAATGATTTATGATGCAGTAAGCCAAGTTGTTGAAGCTCTAATGTTTTACTTAATAAGGGATAATAAAATGCTTAATCAAAATAATATTAATGAAATTTATCTTGTTTATCCAGTCATAGTATTTGACGGCCCGTTATTTTCTGCAAGCGTAAAAGAAGGAGATATTGAATTAAAAGAAGAAAATCATATTCAATTGTTATTTTCTTTGCAGTTAAATAATCCGTTTCAAATCCAATGGGATTATAAAAGCAGAAAAGTGATAAAGCAAAAAAATATTATAATTGACATTGTAAAAAAAGAATATTTTGAAGAATATTTAAAAAATTTTAATTAAATATATTTTTAAATAAAAATGTTTGAATAATTTATTATGGTAGATTTAATTGATGTTTATTGTATAGATGTTTCAATTAAAAATTTTAAAACTCATAATTTAGAAAAATCAAAAATTTTAAAATTATCTAAAAATATTTATCTTGATTCATTATTAAGTATTAATCCGCAATATTTTCCGAAAAATCCTAAATCTATTGAGTTAATATATTTAAATAAAAATAATGCAAGATTATGCAATTACCTTGAATTAGAATCTAATTTAATTAAGTCTGAAGATTTTAATGAATTAAATTATAGAATAAAAAATGAACTAAAAGGTTTGGATTATGAGTTTTTAATAAAAAATGAAGCGCAAGGACTTGATAAAACAGCTTTTTCTTTAAAAGTATCTGATTTGTTTTCTTCAAAGATAGGTCGTCCTGTTTCAAAAAATTATTATGCTGAAGAATTTAATCGCTCAAAATTATTTATTACTGCAATGGGTGGTTTATTAACTTTTATTCTATCTTATCTTACTTATCAAAAAATTTTAGGCATTTAATGCTGAAATTGGAGCAATTTTTTCTTTTTTAGAAATAGTAATAACATTTTGCTTTTCAAGAAATTTATAATACTCATCAGTTTTTTTATCAGACAAATCAAACTTTAATTTAATCCATATTTTAACAATTTCATTTGTTGGCATTATTCCTTGAGTTTCATAGTATTTTTGTATATCTGCTTTAACAATATTAAGCCTTTCAGTTTTATCTTCAGAAACGCATCTTCTGCAGAATATGCAGGTTTTTATTCTTGAAACATTTTTTGGAATATAAGGTATTTTACACCTTTTGCATCTAACTAAATAATCTCTGAAAACCATAGTTACAGATTACAGAATTCTTTATAAAAAGCTTTCGGCAAAAAATGTTACTACTTAATAATTAAGTAATAACTTTTTTAAAAATAATTGTTTCTAAATAATCTATGGATGAATATTACTTTAAAGTCTTAAAAAAAATAGGAGAGACGATAAGGTATAAAAAAAGACCTAAAATCTTTCATCAATTATTATCAACACATATTTATAATTGCATTGAGCTTGCGGAACTATATCATTCAAAATATAATTTAAATTTGGATATCATTGTTTCAAAAAATATTGTGCAAAACCATGACATTGGTGAATATTTAGAGGGGGATCATGATGCTAAAAAAATCTTGGATGGAGAAATATCTCAGCATCAAAAAGAATTGGATGAAAAAAGAGGATGGGATAGCCTTGAATCCATACTTCCTGCAGAAGTATATGCTCTAAAAAGAAATTATTGGGAAATGTTTGAATATAATAGCAACAAAGAATTTCTTACTGAATCATTATATGCAAAAGTAATAGATAAGCTTGAAGCAATGATTTACATGTCAACAAAGCCGGCTAAGGCATTTAAAAAGAAATCATTTTTTAATCCAAAAGGATTTTCATTAAAAGATTATGAAATGTCAGCCACTTACGGGGATGAATGTTTTAAGAAGTTTATTGCTGAAATGAATAAAAAAACAGGAAATAATTGGGATTTGAAAGGATTTATTTCATTAATAAATAATGTAAAATCTGATTACAAAAAAATTTATGAAAAAGTTGGAGCTCCATGGAAAGAAGAATATAATTATGGAATGAAGTAATTATAATAAGTTATTTTAAATATTAGCATATCATATTTTAATATAATGAAAAAAAATAATAAATTTATTTATTGGGCTCCAAGAGTATTAACTATAATTTATATCTTTTTTTTATCATTATTTTCTTTAGATGTTTTTCAGGAAGGCTATGATTTTTTTGAAGTTATTTTGGCTTTTTTAATGCATAATATTTTATCATTTATTTTAATAATTATTTTAATTATTTCCTGGAAGCAAGAGATTGTAGGAGCAATAGCATTTATTCTCTTTGGATTAGCATATTCAATAAATATACTTGCAAATCAGCAATTCGAAATTAATTTTTCATCTATTTTAATAATTTCTGGACCAGCTTTTTTAATAGGAGTATTATTTTTAATAAACTGGCTTAAAAATAAAAAAAAGATTAAATAATTTTTTTTAATAATTTCTGAGCCCTATTTTTTGTTGCATTCCTTTTGCTTTTTGACTGCTCTTTTAAAAAAGATTCAATAATCTTGCCCTTTGCTTCTAATATTTCAAGGCAAGCTATTATTCTGCTGCATGCAATCCTATTGCATTCGTCAGTATCATATTTGTAATTAGGCACTTTAATCAATTCTTTAATAATTTGCTTCTTAAATTCAGGTTTAGCAATTGCAATTTGAGTCAAAGCATCCATAGCATGGCCAGCAGTAATCATTTTACCCTTATTTAAATAAGAGATTAATAATTTAACTCCTCTTTTTAATCCAGTAACACTTACAATACCTCCAATTGCATCAATTGCAGTCCATTTCATTATATTATTCTCACTTTTCAATAATTCTAAAAAGAATTCATAATCTTTTATTAATTTTTTAGGCTCATTATGAGCTAATCTGATAATCTCTTTGGAACATACATATTTTTTTTTAGCATCCTTAGAACTAAGAGCTGATAAATCCATAAAATTAATAATATTTCTGTATATTAAATAAATTATGGCAATAAATAAGGAATGGCATTTAAGAAATAAGATGCCAACTAATGCAACAATTGAGCAGCAATATAAATGGCACTTTGAGCACAACAAAAACTGCAACTGCCATCCAGGCTATCCAAAAAAATTAATAGAAGAAATGAAAAAGAAAGGGAAAAATTAATCCCTTATTCCTTCTGGCGTTACTCTAAATACGCACTCAGCTTCTGGCAAGCAAGGACTGTCAATCATTCTGGCAACTCTCTTATCACCCTTGCTTTTTCTAAGATATACTCTGAAAGTGCTTGCATGGCCGACGATGTTCCCACCAATGGCAGCAGTAGGATCACCAAAGAAAACATCAGGCCTGCTCATAACTTGATTGGTAATATAAACAGCTAAATTATGCCTGTCAGATAATCTTTGTAAATCATGCAAATGCCTATTAAGCTTTTGCTGCCTGTCAGCTAAAGTTCCTCTACCTGCATACTCGCTTCTGAATAATCCCATTAAACTGTCAACTATTACTAATTTAACTGGAACTTTTTCCTTATCTATTAATTCACTAACTCTTTCAACTAACAGCATCTGATGGTCTGAAGAGTAAGCTCTGGCAACCTTAATTCTGCTTAATGTCTCCTTAGCATCTAATCCTAAACTTTCAGCCAATTGCACTATTCTTTCAGGCCTGAAAGTGTTTTCAGTATCAATAATAACACAATAACCATCTAATCCTCCTTTATCTTTAGGCAATTGAACATTAATAGCTAATTGTAAAGCTATCTGGGTTTTTCCAGAACCAAATTGTCCAAAACATTCAGTTAATGCCTGGGTTTCAATACCTCCGCCAAATAAATTATTAAGCTCAACACTTTGGAATTTTATTTTTCCAATTTCATTTCTTCTGTCTAGTAAAACATTTCCATTGATAAAACCCATTTTTAATGCGCTTCTTGCAGCAGAGATTATTTTTGCAGCAGTAGCATTTCCAAGCTCTGTAGCTTCAGCAATCAAGGACATTGGAGTCACAGCAATGCTCATCATGTCATTAAAACCTGCTTCTCTTAATTTTTCAGCAGTTTTCTCACCAACTCCTGGCAATTCTTCTAACGATTTAATATTTGACACTATTTCATCGCTGTTTATAGTATCAGCTATTAAATTATCATCAGCAATAATAGGAGTGCATTCTGAAGCATCTTCAGATTTATCTTCATTTATTTCTTCTATATCTTTTTTTTTCATAAAAGAATAGTAACTGATGTTTATTAAAATCCTTTTGGATAAAACTTCCCCTAATCTTTTTTAAGACAATCGCTTAATTATACTCTATGAACCTTAATATAATAGCAGCGATTAATAATAATAGAGTAATAGGTGATTCAAGATATAATGGATTATTATGGAAAAATAATCAGGATTTATTGCTTTTTAAGAAATTAACTCTTAATTCTTATTTAATAATGGGTAAGAATACTTGGGAATCGTTAAATTGCCCATATTTACCTAAAAGATTTAATTCAGTAATAAGCAGCAATTATAAAGAATTAAATGAATTATGGAAAAGCCCCAAATTAGAATTTTTTGAATCAATTGATTCATCAATAAATTATATTAAAAATCATCAAATTAAAGGATTTAATGATGAAATATTTTTTATAGGAGGATTAAGCATCTATAAAGAGGCATTAAAATATGACATCAAAACTGTTTATTTAAGCAAGATAAATAATAATATAAACGGGGATTTAATATTTCCTGATTTTGAAAAAAATTTTTATTTAAAAGTAAGAGCAAGCTTTAATGGATTTGAGCAATATGTTTACAAAAAAATAGGGGAAGCATTATCTTAAATCTTATTTAAAGCAATTAATTATAATATTTTAATGAATACTTTAGAAAAAATCAAGATTTTAGGAGAAGCAGGAAAATATGACATCTGCGCAAGCAGCTCAAGCAAAAGAGCAAGCGCAAACAATGGAATTGGAAATCCTTCAAGTCCTGGAATATGTAATAGTTTCACATCTGACGGAAGATGTATAACATTATTCAAAGTTTTGTATTCTAACTCTTGCACTCATGACTGTAAGTATTGTCAAAATAGCAATAATTGCGGCAAACAAAAAGCTATTTTTGAATCTGATGAATTAGCAAAAACTTTCATGAACTTATATGTAAAAAATTATGTTGAAGGGTTTTTTTTAAGCAGCGGAATAATTAAGGATGCGGATTATACAATGGATTTAATGCTGGAGTGTGTTAAATTGCTAAGAAATAAATATCTCTATAATGGATATATTCATTTGAAAATTATTCCAGGAGCGAGTAGAGACAAAATTAAGCAAGCTAGTGAGTTAGCAGACAGATTAAGCCTTAATCTTGAAGTGCCTGACAAATCAAGCATGAGTGAGATAAGCAATGTCAAGGATTACAAATT
This sequence comes from Candidatus Nanoarchaeia archaeon, assembly GCA_028704265.1. Lineage (GTDB taxonomy): Archaea > Nanobdellota > Nanobdellia > Tiddalikarchaeales > Tiddalikarchaeaceae > JAQTTT01. The sequence goes on along the minus strand of JAQVLH010000006.1, from coordinate 6,595 downwards.
AGACATTATTAAACGATTCAGGTATATGAAAAAGCTTCAATTGCCTAGCGGGACAACAACCCAATTTGTTGTAGGAAGCGCCTATGATACTGATTATAAAATAATGAAAAAAGTGAACTGGATGTACAGCAACATGAATCTGAAAAGAGCATATTTTAGCGCTTTTATTCCAATAAAGAATACTGCATTTGAAAATAAAATCAGGGAAAAATTAGACCGGGAGCATAGATTATACCAAACTGACTTTCTAATGAGAAAATATAATATAGGATTCTCTGAAATCAAAAAAGTGTTTGAGGATGAAATGATGCCTCATGAAGACCCTAAAATTTTGCTTGCAAATAAAATATTAAAAGAACCAATAAGAGTAGAATCAGCAAATTATGAATCTTTATTGAAAGTGCCTGGTATTGGACCAGTAAGCGCCAAAAGAATAATTGATTATAGAAAGAATGCCAAAATAAAAAACCTTGATTCTCTAAAATCTTTAGGAGTAATTGTCAAAAGGGCAAAGAATTACATTGAATTAAATAATTCTTTTCAAGCAAAAATAGGTGAATATTGTTGATAATGATGCATCACATGATTGCCTATACAAGGTTTGAATATTCTAAAAAAGGCATCTTATATGCCAAGATACCTGACGAGTTTAGCCCTAGTATTATTACTCATTTTTCTGCCAAATTTCCTTTATTCTATATTATGCTTGAGTATAAAGGCAAAACTTATGTGCAAAAAAATAATGAAAATCTTAAAATATTCAATGATAAAATTGAAAAAGTTTTGAAAAATTATGAATCATTTTTGCCTGATTCTTTTGATTTTTCCAAGGATTCAATCAATGACTGGGATATTTTTTATGACTCGCAATATATTAAGCAAAGAAAAAATACTAAATTATTTCATCATTTTATTCCAAAAAAATTAAAACATTTAGGAATATTAACCAAAGAATTTAGCTCAATTGATGGAAATAAAAAATTAACCGAGATTTAATAATATTTATAAATAGAATTTATTCAGTAACAATTATGGTTAACTCAACAAACGAACTAAAAACAGATCAAAATCTCGCTTATGTACATAAATTATTTATGAATTATCAAATGCATGTTGAATCAGCAATTTCATCTTATCAGCAATATTTTTCAAAACCTAAGGATTCAATAATTAAAAATTACAAAGAACAATTTGAATTAGCAAATAACGTTAAAGATGACTTAATTCAAGGGTTAGAAAATTTAATAAAAGATACTAAAGGAATAGGTGTATCAAAAGTATTAGAAGTTGATTATGCAAAAAAAGTAATAAGTAATTATATTGAAGATTCTGTAAATAAAATATTAAATTTATAAAATAAAATAAAGTAAAAAAAAAATAATCAAAAAAAAATTTTTTTTTCTTTATATTGCTGTACAATAATCTGAAGCGGTTATTCCTCTTACATCAGTTTTAATCTGATATCTTGTTCCATTAACCATCTGTGCAGCTGTTGCTAAATCTCTTGTAAGGAATGTAAGTGAACCTATAGTTGATAATCCACTAGTTCCTATTGATGCTGATAATTGTTTAGTAGTACTATTTAATTCTACTCCTGAAGCATCAACTAATTTTATTAAAAATACTTCATCTGTTGAAATATCTGTTAATCCATTGTTTCTTAATTGGATAGTAATATTTCCAGTAGCACTTGAATTACAAGTTAAACTTACAATATTATACTGAATATTACCCATTGATGTTGTTGATTCAACACCTTGAGCAGTACTTGATTCTAAATTTGCTTGTAAACCATTCACCCAGTACCATGCTGTTGCACTTACTGCAATTGTAAGCATGATAAGCAAGATTACAGAGATTACAGGTGTAATTGTTTTATTTGTCATAATTTAAAAAAAACAGCTGGTAATTTATAAACATTATTCTAAATTTTAAAAACTCCACAATGACATTTTTTATTAAATACAAATTCAGAGCAAGGGCATTTAGTGTTTAATTTGCATAAACAATTTCCATCATTTTCAAAAACATTTTTTAATAATTCAAAATTAATCTTAAAATTTTCATATTCTTCCATTATTCCACCATTATTTTTCTAAAACACATAATGAATCCTGTATGTCCAAGCATATCAAATTTTGGATGGCATACTAAATCATTAACATCCCATTCTCGCAATATTAATTCAAAAACGTGCTCTAATTTAAATCCTTTTGCGCAAAAATCTTGCTGACTATGAGTTAATTGAGTAGTATTAGGAATATAAAGAGTTAATCTTGAACCATTTTTTAATAAACTGCTAATTTTGTTAGAATAATCCCAAGGGTTTGGCAAATCAATATTAATCGCATCAAATAATTTTTTAGAAGAATATTCACTTAAATCCTTATTAATAACCTCAATATTTTCAAAACCAAATAATTTAACATTAGATTTTATTATCTCGCAAAACTTTTCATTTTTTTCTACACTTATTACTTTGCCTTTTTTTCCAACAATATTTGCAAAAAAACAGCTAATTGAGCCGCTTCCTCCTCCGCAATCAAGCACTCTAAATCCATTCATTAATCCTAAATTAGAGGCAATAAAACCGGCATCTTTCAAAGTAATTATTTGAGGGCCACGCTTAATACTAAATAATAAATCTTTAAAATCAGGATTTTTAATTAAAAAATTTTTACCCTTATGGGTTTTAATTAAACCATCAGTAATAGAATTATATTCTTCTTTTTTTATTACACCTTCTGAAATGTTTAAATCCTGATCAATTTTGTCAGAATAAATCTTCTTATAACTATTATTAATTAGCAATTTCATTTTAACAACCCTAAAATATACAATATTAACATAAATAATCCAGCAAAAATAAGAGTAATATAAGAAAATATATTAGCAATTTTCATTAAATTTATTTTTTTTTTCGGAGTAATTAAATCTTCAGGCAAAGGAGCATAATCATTAGTTTCAGATTTTAATTCATTATTAATGGGGTTTTCAATCAAAGTTTCTTTATCCATAAATATTCTAATATATTGTTTCTTTTTAATATTTATGAATCATATTTTTAATGATTTTATATTACATTTAATTAATTGCATAAATATTTAATTAAATGTTTGTATCTAATATTTATGAAAATAATATATGAGCCAGTGAAATTTAAAGTTGATTCAAAAGGTATATTGCAAGCTTTAAAAAAATATGAAGCTTGTTTCATTGCATATACTGCTCAATATTGCGATTTGTTTAAAAATATTAAAAATTCAGGATTAGTTTTAGGATGCAATGTTAATTCTATAAACAATTTTAAAGGAGATATTATTATCTTTGTAGGCGACGGAGTGTTTCATCCATTAATGATTAAAAAGAAACATTTAGACAAAAAAGTGATAATACTTAATCCTAAAGATTTGTCAGAAAAAGAAGTGCTTGAAAGCGATGTTAAAAAATTTATTAACAGGGAATTTATTTCATTAGAAAGGCTAAAAATGGCAAAAAAAGTTGCAATAATAGCATGCACTAAGCCAGGGCAAGAAAGAATAAAAATTTCAGAATTGCTTAAAAAAAAGCTTGAAGCCCAAGGAAAAAAAGTTTATTTATTACTTGCCGAAACAATTAATCCAGATGAATTCATGAACTACAGAGGATTTGATATTTTAATCAATACTGCATGTTCAAGAATAGGTTTAGATGATTATTCTAAATTTAATATTCCAATAATAAATTATGAAATAGTTTTAACTAAATATTTTTAAAATTATTGAAAATACTGGAGGGATTATTAAATTATCATTAATATCTGTGAATAATTCAACACTTGTAAGCAATACTGAAACAATTAAAGCAACTAATTTTCCATAACCTGATAAATATACTATTAAAAAACATGAAATAAGAAATGCGCTAGAACCTTCAACTGTTTTCTTTTTATATAATCTATTTTTTCCATGAACTCCAAAAATTGTTGCCAACCCATCGCAAACACCTAGCACTAATGCCGATAATGCAACTATTTGCTGATTAAAAAAAATGCTTGATAAAAAAATGCTTAAAACATAATAAAAAGATGCTTCTATTCCTTCTCCTTCTCTGCCAATACTTCTGATTAAATAATCAATAAATTTAAGCTTAATATTTTTTTTTCTTAATATTATAATTGTAATACCAACAATAAGCATTGATATCATTACTAACTGATAAAATTCTTTATATGTGAATTTAATAAGAATAAAAAAGAATACTCCCCAGCAAATATGCCAAACTTTTCTTTTAATTTCAGTCCAATTAATTTTCATTTCTGTATTTAAAATATAAATGAGTTGTTTTTAAATCTTTTTTAGTTATAACCTTAAATTAATCTTACAAAAGAAATTAATAAAGTTCCTGCTGTTGGTATAAGCAAATTATCATCAATCGGACTAAAAAGTTCTAATAAGGTTAAAATAATAGATATTCCTAATGCTGCCATTATAGAATTTAACCCTAATATTAATATAATATAACTAGTTGTAAAAAAAGTCATTGTTCCTGAAAAAGTCTTGTTTTTGTAAATTTTATACTTTGAATTTATTCCTACAATTGTTGCTAACCCATCACTAATGCCTAATATTAGTATACTAATTGCTGAATATTCTCTCGGAAAAGGAAATATTAATGATAATAATATTCCTAAAAGATAATACATAGCACCCATCCCAATTTCCATAGGCCTTCCAAAGTTAAGTAAAAAAGATTCAATTAACTTAAAATTAAAGCCTTTAAGAATTAAAAATCTAATAAATATACCTATACAAATAATTCCAGTAATAAAAGTAACTAAATAAATCTTTCTTAAATTGGATATTAAAAAAAACATAATTATTCCAAGAAGTATATGAAAAATCTTTCTTTTGTATTCAAATTGCATAAAATTAAAAAACAAAGCAAGTTTTTATAAAATTATGTTATTAATAGTTCAATTTAAAAAAGAATTAAAAGATTTTGTAAAAAAAGAAATAGAACCTTTTTGCAAATCAATAAATGAATTAGATGAGTCTAAATTAATAGTTGAATCAGATTTTAAAGAATTAATAATTAATTCATTTTTGCTTGAAAAAATAAGCATTCTTCTTGCAGAATTTTCAAACCCAGCAGAAACTAAAAATGTTAGTTTTAAAAATCATCTAAATAAAGATGAATCTTTTAAAGTGAAATGCAGCGAAAAATCAATATGCATAGAGCTGGGTCAGATAATAAAAGATAATACTGGAGCGCAAGTATTGCTGGATAATCCAAATAAGACTTTTTTTGTTGAAAAAATAAACGAAAAATATTACTGCTATTTAATCATAGAAGGGGCAGATAATCTTGTTAAAAGAGGATATTCTACAAATAATAATGAATTTATAACTGCTGATTATTGCAAAGCAATGATTGATTATTCAGGATATAATGATAATGGAGTATTGCTTGATGCATTCAGCCATGAAGGCTATGTAAGTATAGAGTGTGCCTTAAAACTCTTAAAAGTGGGACCTGCTTTTTTTAATTCAAAAAATTTTGATTTTGAAATACCTGCACCAAAAGTAAAGCCTTTAAAAAACAAAATCTTATGTTATTCAGATTCAATGGCTGATTTAAAATTTGCAAAGCAGAATGCAAAATTGTCAAAAACATTCAAGTTTATGGATTTTGGATTTACAACATTAAATGATATAGATTATACATTAAAAGAAGAAAAAATTGATTATTTTGTTTCAGTCCTGCCAAAAAATGCAGATATTGAAAAACTTTTTTTTCAGCTTGATTATATTATGAAAAAAAAATGTACAATAGTAATATTGACAAGTCAAGATATAGCTGGAAAATTTGAAGAGTTTAAATTTAAAATAATAGACACTATAAAATGTTTTGAAAATAAAAATATGATAAAACTTGCGAGATAAAAATGAAACCAAAATTAAGCCAAGTATTTTTGAAAGATGAAAATGTTTTATCAAAAATAGCTCAAATAATAAACGCGACTAAAAAAGATGTCGTTTTTGAAATAGGACCAGGTAAAGGAGTGCTTACTAAGTATCTTGTTAAAGATGCAGGAAAAGTCATAGCATGCGAAATAGATAAATCCTTGATTCCTTATATCAGTAATTTAGGTGCTGAAATAATTAATAAAGATATTTTAGATACTGAAATTTCAAAAGAATCAACAATAATAGTGGGAAATATTCCTTATCACTTGAGCGGAAAAATTACTGAAAAAATTTTAAGGGAAAAAAAAAGATGCGTAATCCTTTACCAGAAAGAGTTCGCGCAGAGAATAATAGGAAAGCCCTGCACTAAAGATTATTCAAGATTAACAGTTCTTGCTAATTATTTAGCAACTCCTAAAATTAAATTAATAGTTTCAAGGCAAAGTTTTAATCCTGTGCCAAAAGTCGACAGCGCATTAGTTGAATTTATTCCAACAGGAAAAGATTATGATGAAGGATTTTTTAAATTTGTTAAAACGTTGTTTGAATTCAAAAATAAGAGTGTCAAGAATGCCCTAGAATGCGGAAGAAGGGAATGGAGCACTGAATTAGACAAAAGAAAATTAAGGCCAAGAATAGAGCATAAT
>JAQVLH010000123.1 GCA_028704265.1 Candidatus Nanoarchaeia archaeon | reverse complement strand
GGCGCAGCATTAAGCACTGATTATTACAAAGGATTTTTCTTTTTAACAATGGTTGTTCAAAGCGTTTGCAACGGATTCGTTGCAGGATACACTAAGAATAATAATTTAATTTCAGGAGTCAGGCATGTTGCCATAATGTTAGGGGCTTCAATCTTATTATTTAGCATGTTTATACTTCCAAGAGCTTTAACAATAACTGCAACTAGTGAGACGTATTCAGTTATTAAAGGTGAGACATTTAAAATTGTCGGAAAAGTAAGTTATGATGATTTGCCAGTTGCAAATCAAAGAGTTGAAATCATACTTCAAAATTCTTCATTCTTTGGAGTTACTACTTCCTCAGGGGAGTATGATGCAAAAGTAATTAGTCCTAATGAAAGAGGAAAATTTGAAGGAGTAGCGAGGATTGAATATGATGGGCAAAAAGCGGAAACAGCTTTCACTATTAATGTCAGGTAAAAAGTCCCAAATGATGATTATTGATTCAATAATATCTTATTTGATTTTTGCATTCTTTTTATTTTACATGTCAAATTTTATACTTGATTTTATGAAACCGTTTTCGCGAAGCATAAACAATGACATAATCTATAAAAGTTCTGAAGCAATAGCAGCAGAATTTTACAAATCAAGCATTACTACAAAGGAACTTGAAACTTTTTGCGAATATTCAAAAGGCAGCATAAACAGCGTAAGAAGCTATTATGAGGTTAAATCAATCCTCATGCCTTAGTATGATTCATTAATTAATTATTCAAATAATGCGATATATTTTCAAAGAATTGGAAATAAATTATCATTAACTTTTAACACTAATTCAAGTGAAAATCTTGATTTAATAGTTTTTTCAAAAAGCCCGATTTATTTTACAAACACTTCATATAGCGAATATAATTATTTTAACAAAACAGAAAATGATGAAAAAACAATAATAAGCATATTTTCAAATACAACAAGTTCTTCCCACAATTATGAATTAATGGTCAATGAATCCTCGCTAATATTTTTTAATGTTTATAATTATACTAATATTTTTTTTGGATCAACTCCTTACTCTTACTCTTGCGGGGATTTCAAGGTTTTTGAAGAAAAAAGAAAAATAAGCTCAATAGCGAATTTTGAAAATAAAAAAATTTTTGTAAATTATGAAGTTGAGGTGTGGTTTGAATGAATAAGGCATTTGTAAGAAGCGTTGAAGCAGTAATGGCCATATTATTATTTTTTTCATTTTATTCTATAAAAACTCAAACTTATGAAAGCGAATCAATAACATACAACCCTTCAAGGCAAATAATTGGATTAATGGAATCATTAGAAAGCAATAATGTTTTAAGCTCTTACGTTCAATCCTATGATTTGAAAGGTTTATCTGAAATATTTTCATATTTTTTGCCGCCCCTTTCAGGATTTAAAATCGAATCCAGCTGTTTAGAGATAATAGATGTAAAAAATAATAATAATTTTTTAATAAATGCTAACATGAGTTTTTTAAAATTTTTCCCAAAAACAGCAAATATTAATAGCATAGATGTTCTTGACTCAAGCAATAATTTTATGCCAGTAAGCATAAAAAATAATTTTTACATTACTGACTTTTCAATAATAACAACTGATGCATTAGTATACCAGATATTAAATTTTGATAATATAAGAATAACTGTTGATGAATCTGAAAGCATAAATGAATCCTCTATGTATTTTTTTATAAATAATGAACCTGCAATCATTAGCTTAGAATCCATTAATTATAACATTGAGCCTTACGATGCTAATATTTCAATAAAAGTATTAATTTCATATTTGAAAGAAAACTCAGTAGCAAAAGGGGCGCTTTTTTATGCAACTAATGAAACAAATTTTATTCACACTTATCCTGAATTAGGTTCAGGCATAACTGCTGAATATTATTTTTATCCCTCGCAAAAAAGCAAAGCCTGCGAAATAATTTTCTCAGATTTATTAGCTGCAAATACTGAAAAAAAATACGGATTATATTATGAAATAAATACGAATACGCAAAAGCAATACAATAATTTATTAGCTAATGATTCAAATATAGATATATTTGTTGAAAATACTTATTATGACGCGGATGAAAGCTTAAAAGATTATGAAGCAGAATCTTATTATTCAATAAAAAGCTCTTATGTTTTAAGCAAAAGAAATTGCATGATAAATTTGAAGGTGTGGAATTATGAATAAAAAATCCCAATTTTTTATTGTTTCAATAGTATTAGTTTCAATGGCATTAACTACTATAATTTATTTGCTTACAATTCCCACTGAACTTTCAAAAAAGGATATACAAAACCAGATGAGGGATTATGATGATTTTTATTCATCGCTAAAAACATTAAGGCAATTATCAATGTCTATTAATGCTTATTGGCCAAAGAATCAGCCCAATAGAATAGGATTTCAGGCAATAAATGTCAATCAAGATTATTCAAATAATCAGCTTTATTTAATCAATCTCGGAATTGATGATTCAGTTATTGATGAAAGTTTTTATTTGTCAAGCGATGGGAAAGAAATTCCTTTTTCAATAAGCAAGACTGGTTCCAGCAATTATTTATTCGGATTTAACGATTTAATAACTCCAGGGGAATCGAAAGAATATTATTTATTTTTTAACAAATTAACAGATACGCAAACTTACATGATGGAGAATCCTAAATTGTCAGATTATTATGAAACTCCTCAAACAGTAATTTATGAATCTAATACTTATAATGTAATTTTAAATAAATCTTCAGGGGAAGTATTATCATTAAAATTAAGCGGAACAAATTATGAAACTATGAATATTTATGCTAAATCAAATACTGATTCTCAATCAAATTGCGATTCAGTTTATTCATTCATTTCTTATTCAAATAATATTTTAAAAGTTAATTTTACTTGCATGCTAGGCACAGTAACTTTAACTCAGAATTATGATTTTCATCCGGAATTTTTCCTCATCTCCCAATCTTTTGATATTTTATATTACAATTTTTATAATCTTTCATTAATTGCGGAATCAAATCTCGATTCTCTTGCAACAAGCAATGAGGTATCAGAGTCATTAATTCAGTCAGATTTAACATATCATAATTCAAAATATGTTTCATTATTCAATGATGATTATTCAACATTACTAATTGGAAATGATTCAGCTCCATACATAATCACTACTCCAAGCATTACTCTTAATTACAGATTTAATCAATCAAGTTTTAATCCCGGAAGATATTCCCACAAAATTATAATAGTGCCATCTTATAATAATTACAATTATTCTTTAAGAATTGCGGATAATTATTTCATTAACCCAACACAATCTTTAACATTAAATAAAAACGAATTTCTTAATTATTTTAAGCTTTCATTTTTAAATATTTTAAGTAGTTCTTTTAACAGCATGTTGTTTTTTATAAACCACACATTTTCTGACAACAAACTTGCTTCAATAAGCCAAGATTCTGAATACACTCTTGCTGAATTTTCTCTTAAGAATCATGAAATTTTAAACAATTCATTACTTGACAAATCTGAAAATAAATTAAATTTTAATTTCTTTACAAAGAATTATGCAAGAAATTCAACATTTCCTCTTTATTTATGCAACAATGAATCATTAAATGTGTACTCTACCACTTTTGAATTTATGAAAATTAGCGGTTCAGAAATCATAATTTCAATAAACACTACAGGAGAGATTGATGTAAATTTATATGACTATTCAAATAAATTATTATTGCAAGATACTATTTCTTCCGATTCAATATTTTCAGTTAATAATTCTCTTAACGGGATTTACAGGTTAATTATTAGCAATGAAAATGCTTACTTTAAAGTGGGAATTAATTCTCCTTTAATTTCAGCAAAATCTCCTATAATAATAAATGCTTCAAGTAATGCTGAATTATTTTTTATGACAGGATCAAGTTTTCAAATGATAAAAACTAACATCTCTCAATCCCCTAATGTGATATTAAGCAATGAATTAAGAGTGCTAAAAAATAGTTCAGATTCTTTTTCATTCACTGTTGAAAATAATTATTATTCTCCAATAAATTATTATTTGAATATTTCAGCAGGCCAATTTTTGCTTAGTAATCAGCTAAATTTTGGTTCAAAAGAATCTTACTTATCAACCGATTATGAAGTGAAAGAGATCGGAAGAGCGTCG
>JAQVLH010000122.1 GCA_028704265.1 Candidatus Nanoarchaeia archaeon | reverse complement strand
ATACTTGTTAATTTCTTTTTTTAGAGTTTTACTTCTTTGGGGATTAATTTTAATATATTTAGAAAACTTTTCTTCTAATTTTAAAACATCTTCTACATTTGATTTTTGATTAAATATTTTTTCAGAATATAACTTGAAATAGTTTGTATAAATTTCATTTTGTATTATTCTTGAATATAATTCCTCAAATAGCTTTAGTTCATTTAATGGATCAAAATCACTAACTACAATATCACTAAAATGTTCAAAAGCTATTTTTATGTTGTTTATATTTACATTTTTATGTGAAAAGTCAATAATTTTACAATTATCTTTATATTTTATTGTTCTATTAACTCTTGAAATAGTTTGTATTGCGTTTATATTCCTAATTTCTTTATCTAGAAATAATGTGTGGAGTTTGGGTTCATCAAACCCTGTTTGTAATTTATCAACTACAATCATTAAGCCATTTTTACAAAGCATAAAATTTTGTAATACTTTTTCTTCAGAAAGACCATTATTTAATGTTGAAGATCTAAAATTATCTTGTCCATCTCCACTATACACAATATAAACTGGTGCTTCTTTGAATCTTTGATATTTTAGTTCTTTAATTATTTCTCTATAATATTTATCTATTTTTTCTTTATACTTTATTGCACTTTTAATTGAATATACTGCAAGCATTGCTTTAGCTGTCCCTCTTATTCTTTTATAAACGTCTTCAACTAATCTTTTTACAACAAAATTAGATATTGCGTCAATTCTATCTTCATTTTCATAAATTTTCTTTTTTTCATTTAGTTTGAATTCTTTTGCTTCTTCCTTTACACCTTTTGCTTTATCTTCAGGAAGTTCATAGAACATTTTTGCAGAAACAGGCACTAAATTTAGTAAAGGATTTAATATATATCCATCTTCAATAGCTTCTCTCATTGTATAACTATCAAAAGGAACCCATATTTTTTCAGATTCTGCATATTTATTAAATTCTCCAAATCTTGCTAAAGCGTGATCACTTGGTGTTGCAGTAAAACCTACAAGCAGATTTTTCTTTTTCTTTTTTCTAGAATATTCTTTATTATCAAAACTACTTTGTATTTCATCAAAAAGATTCATCATCTCTTCATTTTGAGTTCCAGAATGGGATCTATGTATTTCATCAATTAAAAAAACAGTTCTCATATTAGTTAATTTTTTTAACACAGATAAATCAAGAATATTTTTTATACTATTAAATTTTTGTAAATTAACTATAACAATTCTTTTATCAGATTCTAATGCTTCTTTAAATGTTTTTTTATCTCTTGCTTCTAAATATAGTTTATTATCTATATTCATATTAAACATTAATCTATCTAATTGATCTCTTAATTGAATTCTATCTACAACAATCATAACTTTATCATAAATATAAATTCCATCTTTTTTTAAGTCTTTTAATTGTAGTGCTGTCCAACCAATAATATTACTTTTACCAAATCCTGCCGCATATTGTAATAGTAAAGAATAAACATTTTTGTTATTATTATATTTTAACCTTTTTTCTATTAATTCTTGTCTTTTTGTTGGACTAAAATTTTTTAATTCACCTTTTAATTTATTAATAAAATAATTATCTTCTTGTTCGTGTTCTAAAAATTCATCAATTTTCTTCAATATCCTGTCAGTTCCAAATTTTTGTTTAGGTCTTGGCGATATTAATCTTCCTTTTTCATTTTTTGCTTGTTTTCCACCTTTTCCTTTTACAACTTCTCTTTCAATAAAATTATAATATAAAATTTCTTTTTCAATCATTTCTTTAGAATATAGTGCAGAGAAGATTTCTTTTAATTTATCTTGTTTAGATAAATCATAATTAGTAACAGGATAAGTTTTACAACTTAAGAACACTTTTTGTTTATAAACAGATTCAAATTTACTCCATTCACTATCTTGATAAAATTGTTTAATATCATCAAAATGATCGGTTATATTTCTTATAATATAAGTTTCTTCTAAATCGGTGGTAGTAATAGATATTGCTTTTTCAAATATTTTTAAGAAATCTTTTCTTAAATTTTGAGACATATCATTAAATTTAGCTATTTGTAAATATTCAATTACTGCTTCTCTAAAATCTTTTTGAATTTTATTTCGGCCATTTTTTCCAGCGTTTTGACCACTAAAATTTGATTTTAATTCACTATATGATAAATAAATTCCATTTAAAAAAAATGTTAAATCTGGTCTAAATGAAAATAATGTTTTCCCCTCATATTCATATTTATAAGGCATTTCTTGAACTATTGAAAATATATTTTGATTAAATAATTCATTTTGATAAGTTTCACTTTCGCTTGGATAAAAAAGATAAAATTTTAATCCATCAAAAGTCATACTTTTATTTGTGTTAAAAAATAATGCCATATTTCTAGCATCTTTTATTCTTAATTGTAGTTCTTGAATAAAATCAGAGATTAGTTTAGATTCGTCACCCTTATATTTCTTAAGAAGTTTTTGATAATTTTCTTTATTTAATGTTGTTTCAGATAAGAATTGTTTTAAATCTTCTTCAATAAAGAGACTTGTTGTAATAGTATTTGCTTTAACTTCTTTATATCCTAAACCATTTACATTATCTGTAATAAAAGGAATAATAAATTTATCTTGTAAGTGTAATTCGTTCATTCTTCAACCCTCACTTTACCTGTAACAACATCATTTATTACTGTTTTTCTAAACTCTTTTAGAGTGTTAATTTGATCTTTAATTTTTGAGATGATATTATCTATTTTAGTTATTTTTTCATCTAAATAATTTGCTATTTGGATTTGTTCTTCTTTAGGTGGATTTGGTAATCCTTGATGTTTAAATAAAGTAGAATTTACTGCTTCTCTTATTTCTAAAATGCCTGTTGCGATTGTTCTTAAATATTTTTGAAAATATTTTGACCTAAATACATAATCATAAAATTCAGGATGACTTTCAGGTTTTGTTTTAAGTATTATGTAAATTACACTTAATGCACCATATTCTTTTGAAATTCCAACAGAACCTATGATAACATTCATTTTATTTACAACGATATCTTTGGGATGAACTATTTTGTATCCTGAAATATCTTCAGACATCTTGTTTCCTACATTACCTTTATCTCTATGGTTTATTACCCCAATATCTTTCATTACGGATAAAATATTATCAGTTATAGGTTCTCCATCTAATTTTTTATTTTTTTCAACTCTTTCATTAAAGATGTTTTTTAATCTTTCAACTTTCCAATGTTTTGGTATATTTCCAATCCATTCAATTTCAGAATCTTTTAATTCAACATCTTTATTTAATCCTCTACAAACAGTTTCATTAATTACAGATTTTTTTAAATCTTCATAACTTGTGATTTTTTCTTGTAAGAGGTTTATTTTAGAATCAATTTGTGATGTTTTTTTATCAAGGAAGTTTGAGATTGCTGTTTGTTGATTTTTTTCAGGATAAATTAACCAACTTAATTTTAACAAACCTTGACTTATGTTAGGTTGACCTCCTCCAACTGCATCTTTAATTAATAGTGGTTTGTAAAAATTATAATAATAATATAAATATTTGATATCTATTTTGTTTTTATTAGTAACAATACAACAACAGGCTTGATTTGTTGAAGCATCCAACCCTAAAATCCCCATTTTACCTACACTTGCACCATACATTGCTATGATGAATGTGCCTTTTGGAAACATCTTTGCAGAACTATTATTCAATGCTTCATTAGTTATTTTAAAAGGTACATCTTCAACAATAGAGTTATTCAAATCCCCACTTCTAACCCAAGGAATATTTCCTTCATAATAATTTAAATTTTCTGACGAAGGAGTTCCACCCGAACCTATTTCCTTATAAACATCTTTTAATCTCTTTACTTCCCAATCTTTAGGAATTTCTCCTAACCATTCAACACCAGAATCTTTGTAAGAATCGTACTTTTGAAGAATCATAGTCCTAAACCCTCTTCAAGTTTTTTTAATTCTTCATCTTGTTTTTTAATCTCAAAAATTATTTCTTTTAAATCTCTTAGTTTTTCAGGTTTATAAAAAACCTTATTGAAATTAATTTCAACTCCAACCACGTTTTCAGAATATTCAAAAGGTTTTGAAATATACTTTTTCATAAATTCATAAATGTTTTTTTTATTTTCTTCTTCATTTCCACTATAAGG
>JAQVLH010000121.1 GCA_028704265.1 Candidatus Nanoarchaeia archaeon | reverse complement strand
TATTTATGATGAGACTGACCTACCCTGAATTTTTTGGAGATAGCAGTAGGTCGGGGGTTCAAATCCCCTCGGGCACGCTATTTTAATATTTTATTTTAATTTCTTTTTAATTTATTATATATAGTTCATGAGTTTCCCCCAGGGCTTTGCTTTAGCAAAGGGCTGGTTCCAAATCCCCTCGGGCACGCTATAATTTTTTACTGGTTTATTGAATTCCTTAATTATTTAAATAATGAATAACTGAATTTTTATAAGATGGAAAAGAAAAATTATTTAATGATTATTGCTGTGATTGTTATTTTTGGAATAATTATGTCTTTATCTTATAATGGAATTTTAAGTTTTCTTAATATTGTGCCTGAAAATGAAAATTTGGATTCCGGTTTGCTTTTAAGTGATTGCGCAAGATTAGCTTCTATTTATTCAGCAGTTGCAAACGAATTAAACAGAAAAAATTTTTGCTGTAATAATATGGATTTGAATAATAATGGAGTAATAAGTAATGAAGAATATTGCGCAAAAGTTTATGATAAGAATGTTAATGGCAATAGTGCAGCAGTGCTTTGCAGCGGTTCGCCAAATTATTATCTTAATTATGAGGAGTGTGCAAAATGATAGTGGATGGATTTATTTTAAGTATAATTTTTATTTTCATATTTTCATTCATAGGAGCTTATTTTTTTCTTGAAGATCGAAATTCTATTAATGTAATACTTAAATCTTTTTTTTCAAGCGTTATTATATTTTTAGTAATACTTTTTTTTCTAATAATTAATTAATAATATTGACGCGCTTAAAGGTAATGTAAAATCATCTATTTTGCTGGGGCTAATTAATTCAATAATTGTTATTATAAAACCTATAGCTAATGCTTTCATTCCAAAGCCGAAAAATATTGAAATTATTATAAAATTAGAAATAAGCATTGAAATAGAGCCTTCAACAGTTCTTTTGCTGCCAAATAAAAATAAAACATTTTTTCCATATTTTTTTCCTACTATTGCAGCTAAAGGGTCTGAAACAGTTAATATTAAGGTGCTAACTAAGGGTATTAAATTATTGTTAAAAACTATTGAAAATAAAATAAGATAACTAATAGATAATCCGTATAATACTGGGCCTTGCAGATAAGTTTTTTCTTCATCTTCAGCAATGGCATTATAAACATGATTTAGGAGAGGAGTGTTTTTTCTTGAGAAAAAAACTATTGCAGTAATTCCCAATGGGGCTATAAAAAAAATCCATTTATTGGATGCAAAATAAAGAGCTAAGATGCTTAATCCTGCAAAAAAATGAATAATGTTTCTTGCAGCCCTTCCTGATAATTTTTTTCTTTTATATAATATTATGGGCACAGTATATAATATTGCTATATAAACTATTACTATTAAAACAACTAATAAATCATTATTCATTGTTTTAATTTAAAAAATTGGCCAATTATAAAATTTATTAAATAACAAATTTTCATATTATCTTGGGCTTATAGTATAGCTTGGATAGTACAATGGCCTTCGGAGCCGGAAAGCTGGGTTCAAATCCCAGTAAGCCCTTTATAATTTTTTTATTAGATTTGAGTTTCCCCTGGGGCTTTGCAAAGCAAAGGGCCAGTTCTAAATCCCAGTAAGCCCTTATTAAAAATAAGTTTTTTATAAAAACATTTAAATAAAAAAAGCTTTAGTAATTAATTATGAGCAAAAAAGATGATGAATGCAAGGCTTGTATTGAGAATATGAAAAAGTTTGAAGAGTTAAAAAATGATTATGTTTTAATAACTAATCAATTAAGATTGCTTCAGGCAGATTTTGATAATTATAAAAAAAGAGTTATTAAAGAAAAATCTGATTTGGCTGATTCTTCAAAAATTGAGTTATTGGCTGAGTTATTGCCACATTTTGAAATTTTCAAGAAAGCCTCGGATTTAAGCACTGATGAAGGATTTAAGATGCTTTATAAAAATTTTATGAAAGTTTTATCAAAATCAGGATTAGAAGAAATTAAAAGTATTGGAGAAAAATTTGATATTAATTTTCATGAAGCAATGGTTTCAGTCAAAGATGAATCAAAAGATGATGGAATAATAATTGATGAAGTTGAAAAAGGCTATATTTTTAATAAAAAATTAATTAAGCCAAGTAAAGTAATAGTTAATAAGAACTAATAATTAATTAAATAATGTTTATAAAGAGAAATTTTTTATAAAAACCTTTAATGAAAAAACATAATTCTGAAAGTCTTGATGAAATAATCCTTACTGAATGTGGGAGAGAGAAAGGCAAAAAAATTTATAATTTTATTTCAGATGAATTTAGAAGAATGGATGGGTATGTTGGAAGCACAAAAATAATGGAAAATAATCTTGCATATAAAGAATTATTTTATGAATGCTATAAAACTATTGATAATTATCTTAATAAAAAAAATGAAAATAAAGGTTTTAGCAAAAAAAAATATGAAAAAGCTATTGATTTTGGAAAAAATAATCAATTTGAAGTAATGAAATCAACTATTTCAGAAGAAGTAGATTTTATGATTAATACAACTATTGATACTTATTATGCTGGGCATAGCAGGCAAATTAAAATAACATCAACTGCTTATGATTTTTCAATTATTGTATATTATATATTGACTAATTTCAAAGGTATTGATATTTCTAAGCTTAATCAGGAATTGCTAAATAAGCAGCATGAATATGATGATTTTTATGTATGAAAGTATTATTTGCAATTGAATGAGCTAAAATATTATTTTAAGATAATTTTAAAAAGACTATTTTTCATTTTAATAAATTGAAATGAGAGGTTTAGTTCCTGAAGAATTTAATAAAAGAGTATTCATTGATAAAAATCAAGCGAATAAATTATTTTCAGATTATTCTTCTAATTTTGACAATGCCACTCAAGCGGCGCAATCATTAGGATTAAATTTAACAACTTATCTTAAATATACAAAAGGAGAATCAAAAACTTATCCTTTAGAAATTGTAAAAGAAGTATGTGATTATCTTAATGAGGATTCTTCTGATTATATTATTAACAATATTAGTCTTAAAACATTAAGGGGGGATTCGAACAGAGGCAATGAGCCTAAAAAAAAATTTAAAGGGAAAAATAAAAATAAAACTGAAATTGATTCAATGATGAATGATTGCAGGAATAATTTAAAAAAAAAATATGGAAAAGACTGCTATAAACAAATTGGAAAATTATCTTTAGAATATAAAGAAGATCTTCCTAATTTATATTCCTCTGCTGAGCATTTTTTTAATAAAATTAAATCAAGAGAATTAACTCTTGATGAACTAATTGAAGATTCAATGATAAATGAAAAATACAGCAGGGAAATTGTTAATCTTATGTTTGAAGAAAAATTAATAGAATTAAAAAACAATAAATATTATGCACTTACTAATGATTTTTTATGGAAGAAAGAGTTAGAAATCACTTATAATTTACTGGACAAACCAATGGATATTAAAGATTTAAAAAAAAATAAAATTTTTGCAGATTTTAAACTTAACATGCTTTTATATGAACTTAAAAATTTAGGAAAAGTTAATTATAAACTAGATTCAAAAACTGCTTATTGGTATAAATCTGAGCATGAAGACTCCCCTTATCTCTTAAATATTATACAAAAAAAGATTTTATCTTATTTGAAATTTAATCCCAATAAAACGAATAAGGAAATAAGGGAAGTGTTTAATTTTAATAGGAGAACTTTAATTTATCATCTTAATCAGCTGCTTGAAAAAAAATATATTTCATCCTACCAGAAAGCCAGAAATTTTTTTTATGAAATAAAAAAAGATATTAAACTTTATCCTAAAGATTATATTATAAAATTATTGCTTGGCAGCAAAATAATTCCCGAATTTAAAAATAAGGATGATTTTACAAATTTTTTAGTATTTAATAATCTTGGAATTGATTCAGCAATTGCATATAAAACACTCAAAAAGGAAGATTATATATTTGAAATGAAAGACAATAAATTTAAAACAAGGGAAGAGGAGATTGTTTATTCAGTTTTAATGAATTTTTATTCAATAGGCTTTGCGGATATGAAATTATTTTTTAATGAAAGTTATATGAATAATGTTTTAAAAGAAGATATTAAAAAATTTGTTTTTAGCTTAAAAAATTTTGATTATGTTAATGAATGGATTGCTAAAAATAAGCAGACTTACAGCAATTTA
>JAQVLH010000120.1 GCA_028704265.1 Candidatus Nanoarchaeia archaeon | reverse complement strand
GGGACACTAAATATATTTCAGCAATAGGTTTCAGTTTTGGTGCGCTGCCAGCAATAGCTAATATTAAAGAATTAAATGAGCTTATTTTATTAATGCCTTTTGTTAATTATAATGTGCACAATAAAAATGATGGAGAAGATTTAAATAAAACATTTAATTTTATAAACAATGCTTTTCCATTAACATACAGATTAAATAAAAATAAGCTCTTGGCTGAATTGAAAGAATTTAATTATGAGTCTTTTATTAAAAAAAATAAAACAATGCTTAAATTAGTATATGGTGAAAAAGATAAAAATATACCTAAAGAAGAAATTGATTGGATAAAAAATAATTTTAATGTTAAATTTGAAATTGGGTTAAATATTGATCATTCGTGTAATTTAGGCAAAGAAAATTGGCTAAGGGTATTGAAATGAAATTTGATTTGATTAAGAAAACTATAGAAATTAATAAAATGATAAAAAGCCAAAATTTAGGAGTTATTTCTTCAGGAAATGCTAGTATAAAAATTTCAGATGATTTAATTGCAATTAAACCTTCAGGAATTGATTTTGATTTAATAAATGAAAAAAATATTTCCTTAGTTGATTTAAATGGCAGACTTAAAAAAGGATTTAAACCTTCATCAGATTTGGATATACATTTAAGACTATTTAACCATTTTAAAGATTTAAAATGTGTTATACATACACATTCTCATTTCGCATCAGTGTTTGCAATATTAAACAAAGATCTTGAAGTATTATCCACATTTCACGCAGATTTTTTTGGTAAAAAAATAGAATGTTTACCTTTTATCAACCATAGAACACAAAATATTGGTGATTTTATAATTAAAAAAACAAAAAAATTGCCTGCAATATTTTTAGTGGGAAATCATGGAATTTTTGTATTATCCAATGACCCTGATGACTGCATAAAAAAAGCGATTGCTTTGGAAGAGATAGCAAAATTAAATTATCATTCTTTATTATTAAATAAAAAAGTTAAGAAAATTAAAGATACTGAAATAGAAAAAATGAATTATTATTATAAAACTAAATATGGACAGAAATAATTTGATTTAATATTTTTCATATGAATTAATCAAATATTATTTAAAATATCTTTTTGAAATTTTAGCAAAATTAATTATTTTTTTCCTTCTTTATCTGCTCTATTACTGCTCTCCATAAGGGATTGTCTTCTTTGGCATTGATTAATTCTTCAATGAAAATATTAGGGTCTTTTTTCCATTCTATTATTTTTTCCAAGTGAGTGGTTAATGTTTTGATTGCTGTTGCTCTTGGCTGGGAATCATCTAAATTAGAGCTTATTTTTCCGTTGTTTATTTTTGCTTTTAATCCCACGTAGCCTATTGCTGTTTTTATTTTGCTTTCAGGTATTTCATTAATTAGTGATAGTGCTTTCTTGTAGCCGGATAGTTGCTGCCTGTATTCTGAGGCTGAGGAGTCATTTTTTGAGGTTTTCCAGTCAACGATTAAGTATTCGTTTTTGTTTTTGAATACTGCATCCAGTACTCCGCTGAATTTGAAATTGTAATCTATTGCGAATAATTCTTTTACTGGGAAGTTGAAGCGTTTCTCTGCGCTTTCAATCTCTGGGTAAGTTTTTTTGATTTCATTTATTAATTTTTTAACATTGTCATAGTAGGGTTTTAGTTCTTCATCCTCTTCTGGCTTTAATCCGTTGAGCAGGCTTTCTGCGTAGTTATGCACTTTTGTTCCTAGGTTCATTTCAAAGCTTGATTCCCTTATGCTTAAGATATTGTTTGTTAGGAAATTGAAAGCTTTGGTGTTTATGCTTGTGAATGAGATTTTTTCCAAATTTTTGAAGTAGTTATTAATGAAGTCTTTTATCCATGATTCATTGTTTTCTAGATACTTCTTGGCTGACTCGTAATCTTTGGAGACGAACAATGTGAATGCCTTGCTTAATTTTTCATTAATGTTGCTCATTGATTCTTGGCTGGTTTCATACTTTTCTGAATCACAGTATTTAGTGATGTATTCTTCAGGCTTTTCTGCCATTATGAATAATTTATCCTTGGCTCTTGTGAATGCTACGAAATCAATCCTGTAATCCTCTTCTTCTAATTCTTCATCTGCGTTAATGTTTTTGGTTTTCAGTATTGCTTCAACCACTGTGTCTGCAAAGTTCTTATTGCCCTTGTTCTTTTTAGGCAGATAAATTACTTGGTCGTACTCTAGTCCTTTTGATTTATGGACTGTGCTCACGACAATCTTGGATTTAGAGTCAATATCCCTTGATAGTAAGTCGCTTGATTGCATGAAGTTGTTAATATTCTCATAGTTAATTTTCTCTAAATATTGTAAGGATTCATCAAAGGAGTCTTTTATGCTCATTGCTGCAAAAACGTACTCTTTGCCATATGAGACACTGATTGGCATGATGTAGTTGTCAAACAAGTATGCAACCTCTTTAGTGTTGGTTACTGATTCTTTTAGCTCCTTAAATTTGGGGCAGGCTTTGTAAATAGTTTCTATTGTTAATTTCTTGTCAGCTGCCAGTTCAAAAGCTGTTTGAATAGTTATTGGAAAGAAGGGCGTGAACATGCTGTTTTTTACATCCTCTATTTTAACGCCAAATACTCCTTTTAGGAAGGTTATGATGCTGGTTTTAGCTTCTTTTGATGCTGAGAAGTAAGTTGATGAGTGCTCAACGTTTCTGGCTTTTAGTTCTTTTGAAATCTTAATGACTTGGCTGTTGGTTCTTGCAATGATTGCAACCTGCTTATCTGAATCTTTCTTGAAGCTTTCAGCAATCTTGATGGCTAATTCGCAAGCTCCAATAACTATTTTTTCCTTGTCTATCAAATAAACCATTGGCTTGACTGTTGATTTATTCTTCTCATTCCTTAATTCCTTTAAATCTTCCTTGCTGGACTCATTCTTGGTCTTGTCAATGAAACTGTATTTGGCATAGTCAAGTATTTCCTGAGAGCTTCTGAAATTGCTGGATAGTATGAACTTCTTGGCTTTATTGAATTTTTCAAAATTATTAATGGAGCCTCCTTGGAAGCCAAAAATTGCCTGCTTCTTGTCCCCTACTGCTATGAATTCTTCGCAGCTTCTTAGGGCAATATCTGCTTCTAAAGCATTGACATCCTGCAGTTCATCAATTAGGACGTATTTGAATTTAGGAACTTCTTTCATTTTCAAAAAATTAATCAGCATGTCAGAGTAATCAATTCCTTTGCTTGACTTGATTTTTTCATAATGATTAAAGATTTCAACAAAGTATGAAGCAAAGGTTTCAATCTCCTCCTTAGTGTAAGAAGTGTCTCCTTGTAGCTTTGATTTGACTAGCTTTAAGTCAATATCTTTAGGCAAGACGTTGAAGCTTTTCAAATACCTAAGCAAGTTCTCCATTTTAGGGACAATGGTGTCAATCAAGTAACTGTCACCGTAGTTTAGTACTTCTTTTTCCTTCAAAACCTCATAAATAGCATACCTTAACAGGTTGGAAGAAACAACCTCCTGGCTGTCCAAATACTCTAAAGCATAGGAATGAAAAGTATGAACCTTAATGTCAGATAAGTTGCAATTATCCTTTCTTTTCTTAAGCGCCTCAATCAATCTATTCTCTAGCTCATTCTTCGCCTTAGCTGTGAATGTTAAACATAAAATATCCTTAGGACTTAGGCCATTATCTATCAAGACTAAGTATTTGCAGGTTAGTAGGAACGTTTTTCCTGTTCCCGGATTAGCAGTGATTAACGCACTGCCCTCGGCCTCTAAAACCTTAATCTTTTCTTCATTCACATTAGATTTAATCTCGCTTGAAACCTTCATAATATAATTAAGAAATAAAAATATGGAATATAATAAAACTTGCTTTTTATTAATTGATAACTAAAATATATTCTAAAATAAAAAAATAATAATAAACATAGTCATTCAGTAAAAAACATCACTTTTATAATTTATGAGCTAAAAATTCAACATATGTTTAATAATTTTCAAAATCAGAGCATAAAAATTGAAACAGATAAGCGCATCAATATTTATAATATTTGGTCAGGAAAACAATTAATTTTATGCAAAGGACAAAGGAGATTGACTCAATTTAATGGTAAAAATTGGGTTTTATTCTGGCCATCAAAAAGTAATGAATCCCAAATGAGCACATCTTATAAAAATGATGTTGATACTGAATTTTGCCCATCATCAGAAGG
>JAQVLH010000119.1 GCA_028704265.1 Candidatus Nanoarchaeia archaeon | reverse complement strand
CTTTGGTGTGGAAGCTGAACTGCTGCTTTAGTATTAATTCATCCTCTTTGATTATTTCAATATTCTTGTCAGGGAATAATTTTTGTAGTATTTTCATTCCGTCGCCTTTGTAAACAAGGTAAATCTTGTCAGATAATTGCGAGCATTTTATCAGGAAATCCTTGTCGCTTCCTGGTTTTTGCACACCGAAAGGAGGATTAGTAATTAATACTTCCGCTTTTTCATTATAGTCAAAAATGTTAGAATTGACTACTTCAAAATTTTTAAATCTTAATTCTGTAATTGATTCATTAGTTGCTTTAATTGCGCTCTTGTCAATGTCAACAAAGATTACTTTCTTTGCTCCAAGCATTAATGCACCAATTCCTAAGATGCCGTTTCCGCATCCTGCATCTAAAATAATCTTGTCCTGGATGTCATTATTCATATAAGCAGTCCATAATAAATCCGCAGCAAGGGCTGAAGGAGTGGTATATTGCTCTAGCGATGGCTTTTTTTCAAGAAAATCCTTAATAAATGATAATTTAATCTCCAGCTCTTTTTTGTTCATTGGTTGAACCTTTTTACAATCCTTTCAATCTGGAAAGCGTAATTGCTAAAAGTTTCTAAATCAATCTTAAAGCCGTCCTCTTCTATATGCAGAGTTTTTGGAAATTTGCCCAAAAACCAGTCAACATTAAAATCCCCGTTTTCTTCAATCATTGATTTAATAGTCTTAAGCGAAGAATTAATTGTGATATAAAAATCAAATATTAAGCTGTCGCTTAGCCCATTTATTGCTTTAACATAATCTGCATTTGAATCGCATTGCATTAAAATTATTTCATCCGATCCGAATTTCATTTTTTCAGATTTTTCATTGCTGAATTTTGATTTCTTCTTGTTGAATGCAACTATTGTAAACCTGTTAGACATTAAGTCAATAACTTCCCATAAAAATTTGCTGTATTCTTTGTTTGAATCCTGCTTAACTACAACTTCATTATTAATCACATTAATCATTTATTCTCAACTCCATTTTCACTACTTTGCTTATTAATCCGGCATCAGCCTTCCCTCTCAAAGCTTCCAATGCTTTTTTCATAATTATTCCAAAAGCATTCTGGTTTTTAAGCAATTCCTTATTATTATCAATAATTGCCCTTATTTTTAACTTTAACTCTTTTGAGTTTAACTGCTTATATTCAGCGATTAAATCATTAATGTTCTCTTTTTTGATAATTTTTTCAATAATAATTGCCAAAGCTTCTTTGCAAATCTTCTCATCTTCTAATAGTTTAAACAATAGTACCAAATAATCCTCGCTTATCTTCTCAGCAGGATTCATCATTAAAGTAGAAGCAACAATAGTATTATCCGCATTTGTTTTTTCTATAATCAATTCATACAATGATAATTTATCGCTTCTTAATAATTGCGAGCTTAATTCATCATTTAATCCAGTGCTTTTAAGCCATGCGTATTTTTCTTCAGGAGTCTTGCTCAAATTAGCAATAATGCCGCTAATCATCTCCTGCCTAACGCGAATCACAGGCACATCAGTTTCAGGATACATTCTTTGCCCGCTAGGCATAGGCCTCATGAAAGAATTAGTAGCATCAGCATGATTGGGAGCTCGTACCTCTTTAGGGATTTCCTTGGAAATTGTATTTAAAAACTCTGCAATAATATTCTTGGCTGAAATTATTTTTTCAGCATTAGTTGAGACTAAAATAAAATTATCCTTTTCCTTGCAATCAAGCATTTTAATAATTTCATTCACTTCAGCAATAGTAACCCCATAATTTGGCAATTCATCACGATGAAGCAGGCCATTAATTGACAATCCAGCTTTCAAATGCTCAGCAATCTCCTTACCAAAAGATTTCTCCTTCTGGATTTTGGTTCCCAAAATCCCAAAAGCATTAGATAATTTGAATCCGTAAATTGTTTGGTTTTTTAAAAATCCGCAATTAGTGTTTGAAAATACTTTGCTAACTTCTTTATAATCATTTAATTTAACCTTATTTTTTAATAATTCTTTTCCTATTTTAATTAAAGTTTCTTGCCTAGTAATTTCATTTTCTATAAACTTAGGCATCATGCTTAAATCTTGAACTCCTTTTATTTCAACTCTTGCGCCTAAAGGTATTGAAACATTAACATCCTGCCTGATGCTTCCAATTCCTCTAACAATTTTTCCTGTAAACTTTGCAAGCATTCCTATTTTTTCAGCAACTTCTCTTGCATGATTAGGGCTTTTAATGTCAGGTTCTGTTGCTATTTCAATTAAAGGTATTCCTAATCTTTCTAAAGAAAAAGTATTGTCATCTATTCTTTTTGCGCTATCTTCTTCAATGCATAAAGTGGCAATTTTAACCCTTCCTTGGCTTGTTTCAATCCAGCCGTTAGTTGCTAATAATCCAGTTCTTTGAAATCCGCTCACAGCGCTTCCGTCAATAATTAATTTTCTCATAATTTGCAATTCATCAACTGGCTTCATATTCAATAATATTGCAATCTCAATTCCAGTTTTCAAAGCGTATTCATCAATTTCTCTTGGAGGTTCTTCATCAATATCAACTAAGCAAGTATTCTCGTAAAAGCAATTGTATTTAACAATCTTATTTTTTTCTCCTTCTTTTTTTGCAGCTATATCAATTTTTCCAGTCTCTCCTTTAACTGCATGCAATTTTCTTTTAATAACATAATCTGGCTTATCTAAAGTATCATCTTGGCATGGGCATCTGCAGAATAATTTAGAGCTATTCACTTGCATGTGCAATTCTAATCCGCATTTCATTTTATTAGCCTCTTTTTAATTTCTCCTCTGAGATTTTTAACCATTAACTCTTCAACATTTTTAGGATAATTTGCAAGCAGCCATGCTAATTTTACGAATGCTGTTTCAGCAGTCATTGATTCGCAGCTAATCATTCCATAATTAATTAAATCCCTTCCTGGACTGTAAACATTCATATTAACTCTTCCGTTAATAGTTTGCGAACACATTGCTGTTTTGCATCCGCTATCAATCAATGCTCTAATTTCATTCCTTATTTTAGTATGCTCTTTAGTGGGTCCGTCAATTTCATTAATTGGAGCATGACCTAGTCCAGTTCCTTCAATAATTAATCCTTTGTAATTTTTTTCCCTAAAAAATGCGAAATGCTCAGCAAACATATTAGTGTGAATTTTAACAATTGTCACTTTTTCTTCCATTTTTGGCAATACTTTGAATTCCCCTTTTAATTCTTTTTTATTAATATACTCATTAAAAAAAGTAATGTCATCATCTTGGTATTCAACAATAGCAAGCAAATCCTCATTAATTTGTTTGAATGCATCCCTTCTGCTTGAGTGTAATTTTCTTGCATTAACTCCTTTGATTATTGAGCAAGCATCATCGCTTGAAGAATTATGCATGCAAATAGCTACTCCGCAAAAATTAGTATTTCTTATAAATTTTGCTGCACAAACAATATTCATTTCAGCATCACTGCTTGGTCTGTCGCTGCTTCTCTGAGCTCCAACTAATAAAACTGGAACAGGAACATTATTTAATATGAAAGATAATGCTGCTGAAGTATAAGTCATAGTGTCAGTACCGTGAGTAATTATTACTCCCTTGCTTCCTGCTTCAACCTCTGATTTTACAAACTCTGCCATTTTTTTATAATGAGCAAATCTCATATCATCACTGAACATGTTGCCCATGAATAAGCTATTAATTGGTCCGTATTTCGAAAGCCCTGGAAACATGCTTATTAATTCATCAGGGTCAAACCTGCTAACTACTCCTCCAGTTCTATAATCAACCTTGCTTGCAATAGTTCCGCCAGTGTGTAAGATGCTAATAAAACCTTTTTTTAATGCAATTTTTTTAGATTTTTCTTCCTTATGTGCAGAAGATTTTTTCACTAATTTCATTTCATTAATGTTTTTTAAATTAATTCCAATATTATATCCATTGTCTAGTTTCAAAATAATAGTCTCTTCTTTCAAATAATCAGGCCTGTTAATTAAAACTCCTTTAAATGTTTCTTCTCCTTTTGCTATTTCAACTTCATCAAGAATGCCAATCTTCTTCTTTTTCAAAAACTCTAAAACTTCCTTTGAATACATACTATTAGCAAATTAATTCAAGATTTTAATATCTTTTGGAAATTTAACTAATTTTTTAAATAATCTAATACTTGTTAACCTTTAATGAAATCTATAACTCCAG
>JAQVLH010000118.1 GCA_028704265.1 Candidatus Nanoarchaeia archaeon | reverse complement strand
TAAGATTTCAAATCTTAAAAATCTTTCAAGGCCTAAAGGTGCATAAATCATGAAAATTACCAATAAGTATGCTGCAAAAATGCCAATTTTTGCCTTCTTGCTTAAACCTAATCCGAACATGTAAGTGAAAACGAACATTCCTAAGAATCCTGAAAAAAACATTGTCCATAAAGCCTGGCTCTGGAACAATGCAACAAGGGTTGCATGCAAAATTACAAATGATTCAAGAAAAACCATCCAGTATTTGTTCAAATGAATCCTGTTATACATTAAGCTGCCTTGCAAGAAAAGCAAGAACATGTATAAAAAGCCGTACAAGTGCGCAAGAGTTCCGGTTGTAGGATGGAACCAGAAAGTGTAGACAAAAGCCCAGTAAAAATAATAACCATGATACTTCCTAATCCATTCAGTGAACCTTTGGCTGAAAAGCATTTTTTTCCCGGCAATAAAACCTCTCCTGAAATTATCAATAATAAGCATAAAGCTTAAAAATAATATCACGCTCCATTGGCTGGTCCAAATAGGCGCATCCTGCGCAAGCCCATCATACCATAAATGAGTCTGAAATATTCTAAGCAAAACAAAAAATAAATTACCAAGCAAAGCGATAATGCTATATTTTCCTAACTTGTCCGACCATTTAATCTTATTTTTCATTGCATAATAAAAAGTTCCCCAAACAAACAATTGATGCAACGCGTACATACTCCAAACAATAATTTGAACAACTTCACTCTTAACAGGCAATTTCCAAAAATACCAATCAGCACCACTATCTGGAAGAAGAGTACTTTCAAAATTAGATAAATAAGGAGTAAGAACCCAAATCAAACCAGTAAGTAAAAAACTAAAAATAATGCCAAAAATTAAAACTTTTGTACCCTCAACCATTAAATAAAATAAGAATAAGATTAATTAAAACTTTTCTTATTTCAATAGAAAGCACTAAAAATAAAAAAAAGATATTAATTATTTTTCTTAATAATTTCTTGAGCTGCAATCCATCCAGTAAGGATGCATGTAGGTATTCCTGCAGGACTGTAAGCCCATTGCCCTGCCTGCAAAACATTAGGTATTGGGGTTTTAATTGAATCAGGCATCTTCATTAAATTATTAACAACCGGCGATGAGTCTTCAAAAGACCATCCAGTTATTCCTCCCTCTGAAGTTCCAGCAATCTTAGAAATATTTATTGGGGTTGAATAATAGCTAAATAAAACTTTTTCAGAAAGCCCGGGATAAATTGAGCCTTCAAATATTTTAATCACTCTTTCTTTAACACCTTCAATGAATTCTTGATACCATCCTGCATCAAACACTTTTTTAATCAAATCATAATCAAACAAAAAGCTAATAATGAGTCCCGTTTTTCCTTTAGGCGCAAGCGAAGCATCCCTAATTGCAGGTATTGATATTTCATAAGTGTTTAATTTTAAATAATCATCAAGCCATTTAAAAATATCTTTCTTTGAAACGCTGCCAAAATTATTAACTAATTCTTTTATTTTGGAAAAACGATTTTCTCCCAATCCCTTCTTTTTAGGGGTGTAAAAAAAATGAGGATTGGAAATTTTTCTGAATTTTTCAACAGGAGAGTTCACTCCAAGCATTAGTGTAAAGACTGAATCCCCTCCGCGCTTTGAAAATAATTTTTCTTTTTGCTTGGAAATTTTAAAAGCATCATTTTTGTTCAGTTTGCTAACATTGACAATGCTATATAAAGTTTTTAGATCCGCAGCCCATATTAATTCATCATAATCATAATAATTTCCTTTTGAATCAAGCAATTTTTTAGAATAAGCATCAACCTCGATTATTTTGGTGTTTTTGAGTATTTTTCCACCCTCTGAAATTATTTTTTTTTCAATAATTTTAGCCAATTCCATAGTTCCGCCTTTAGGGTAAAGGTAATCCATGTAAACATAAAAATATCCTAAAGCAAAAAATGTAGGAGTGCTTTTGAAAAAATGCTGGGTTATAATATCAACCAATGATTTATTATTAGACATTTTTTTAAGAAAAGATTCCACAGGCTCTTTGAGTTTATTAATTCTGGCAGAAGTCATGAAAAATTTAAATAGCCAAGGAAGAAGCTTAATCATGAAAGCCTTATCATTAATAAAATCCTTAAAATAAGGATTGTCAATGCCGTAAAGTACTTCCATGTCCTTAAAAATTTTTTTAGAAAAATCCATAATTTTAACAATATCTTTTTTGCTTTCAGGATATAATCCTTCAAGCAATTTTTGATAATCATTTAATTTGTCTTCTGAATCAAAATCAATAATTTCTTTTTCTATACCTATAGAAACAGGACTTTTAACAAGCTCAAGCTCAATTCCTAAATCCTTAAGCATTGGCTTAATTATTCCAGCATTTTCAATTGATTTGGCGCCAAGGTCAAAAGTAAAACCCTTAACATTCAGGCAGCTGACTAAACCTCCGCAGTCAATATTTTTCTCAATAAGCAAAACATCAATGCCTGCTCTTGCTAAGTAAGCAGCAGCTGTCAGACCAGCCATTCCAGACCCTACGATAACAACTTTGCTCATTTTAACCCCACCAATTTAATGCTGTTAATCCAAGTCTCTTTGGCAGCTTCTTTATCCCATGCATGAGGGGCAGGCTCTTCCAATGTTGTCAGGCTGAAATATTTAGCGCTAACATTTTTCATTTCTTTGCAAACACCTAAATAATACAAAGCCTTGGCTGAAATTTTTGGATGCCTAGCAAAAGGGTCATTTAGCAATTTCTTGAAAAAACGGTAAACTGGACCGTTGCACATTCCAATATTTGTTTTAACCAATCCGGGATGGCAGGCATTAATTGTGACTCCTGAATTTTTATAATAATCATTAAGGATAATCATTGAATGAAGCTGGGCAGTTTTGGCAATTCCATAGCTTTGTAAATCCCAATAAAACCTTTTATTGCAATTAATGTCATTCCAAGGAAC
The DNA here is from genome assembly GCA_028704265.1 of Candidatus Nanoarchaeia archaeon. Classification (GTDB taxonomy): domain Archaea; phylum Nanobdellota; class Nanobdellia; order Tiddalikarchaeales; family Tiddalikarchaeaceae; genus JAQTTT01. The sequence goes on along the minus strand of JAQVLH010000118.1, from coordinate 1,265 downwards.
GCCGTAAAAAGCGAACCTGTGGCCTTCAGAATTGACAAACAATATCCTGCAATTTTTCTGCTTTTTTAATTTTTCTTTAAGCAAATAATTAATAATAAAAGAGCCTAAATAATTAACCTGAAAAACTTTTTCAATATTATCCTTGGTTAATTTTCTGCCAGTCAAATGAATCCCAACATTATGTATAAGCACATCAATTTTGATTTTTGAATCAGCAAGCTTTTTTCCAACTTTAATGACATCGGATATTTTTTCAAAATCAGCTATCAAATAATCGCATTTAACATTGAATTCTTTTTCAATCTCTTGCTTTAATTTTTTTGATTTTTCTTCATTTCTGTTTATTGACAAAATATTGGTTCCGTGCGAAGCGTACTCTTTAGCAGTCTCATATCCAATGCCAGAAGTCGCTCCAGTAATCAAGACTAATTTGCCATTAAAATCTTCAAGGCACTCTTTAGGATTTTTGTTTCCGTTTTTTGCCATTTCAAACATGCTGCTCAATTTATATTTATTCCAATAACTTTTCAAATTTAATTCACCCGAATTTTTTTTTCATAAAATTCCTATAATGCTTTGCGAACCATGGAATATTGTCAAAGATGTCTCCCCATAAATCATAATAATCCCTCTGTTCCTTAATTTTTCCCTCTTTGTCAAGGGTTATCCTGCTAGAGCCGTAAATAGAAGACTTAGGATATTTTCCAAAGCTCAGTTTCATCTCCCATTCGAATAATATAATTTTGCCTTTCATTATAATGTTATAAATAATCATTTCCAATTCATTGGACCTATCAGTTAATCTTTCAACCATTTTTTTAAACTCCTCAATTCCCTTAATCTCCTGAATAGAATCTTTGAAATAAATATCATTGGAATAATAAGGCAAGATGTGCGACCAATCAGGCTTGCCATGTGTATTATAAGTTTTAGTCCAAAGTTTCATGAACTGTTCCTTATTTTTTATGCCCACATTCATAAAAAAAATAATTCAATAATTAATTAAAAACCCTTTCAGTTATTTATTTTAATCGCCATTTTTTTATTTATGCAGTTCTTTAATTTATTTAATGAAAAAAAAAGTAATAGTCAATGACTTGATGCAGAAAAATTATATTTATTACCTTACCGAGCCTGCAGGCAAGAATTTTCATTCAGAATTTAAGCCCCAATTAACTCCAAAGCAGATGCTTGAAATGGGAGTGTTTGGCGGAAAATACATGACTGATTGCAAAAAAGAATTCCCAAAAGAATGGTTTAATAAG
>JAQVLH010000117.1 GCA_028704265.1 Candidatus Nanoarchaeia archaeon | reverse complement strand
GACATTCAAATGTTTATAGCCACAATAATCTCCTTGTGGCAAAAGCGTGTCCATGGGACATTTTTCCGATTTTGCCAAGCCCTCTTTTTTGTCTCTTATATTATTATAAATTATTCTTAATTCGGGCCTTGAATCATATTTTTCAAAAGTTTTAATTTTCAAGGTAATTTCATTGTCCCATAAATTTTCAAAACTTTTTTTCCACATTTTATTTAATTCACTTTCAATGTTTGCCATAATTAATTTTCCCCCTTCATTAAATCAGCAAAACAATACGGATCAATCGCATTTAATTTGCCGAAATGAAGATAAGAGCTTACAAAACAATTTCCAAAACAGCTGCTGCCATAATGCTTGCATTGCTTGCATTTTTCGCTTTTATTATCCAAAATATTCCTATAAGCTTTCCATTTATTTGAATCAAGCCATATTTTTTCAAAATTTTCTTCCCTTATGTTGCCTGCTGTAAATAATTCTTTTCCAGGAATTTTTTCAGGACTTCCCGCAAGAGAAACAGCGCAACCGTAAACATTTCCTTCAGGATTAATAACTGCAACTTCGATTCCTGCAGCGCAGCTTTTGTCATTAATTAAAGAACTTGAATATGTTTTGCAGGGCTCAAGAATATCAAAATAAGTTTGGATTTTTATATTATATTTTTTTCTTAAAATTATTATTTTTTTTGCAATTTCATAAAATTCTTCAGGAGTCAAGGTTTGTGATTCTTTTTCTGATGCTCGTCCAATTATTCTCAAAGGAGCAATGTTTACAACTTTAACCCCGTTTTTTGATGCAATCTCCACAACATCCTCTAAATATTCCTTGTTTTTTTTGCTTAAGGTCATATTAAGCTTTAAAATCAAATCATTATTTTCCTTTAAAATATTTAATGACCTGATTATTTTGTTGAAGGTTTCATCTCCCCTGATTTCATCATTTATTACTTGCGGACCTTCAAGACTTAAAATTATAATATTAAATCCTGCATCCCTTATTTTTTTTGCAAAAGTTTCATTCCACACACCATTGGTTCCTAGCGAAAGAAACAATCCTTGGCTTTTTGCGTATTTTGTTATTTTAAAAAAATCAGGATGAACTGTGGGCTCTCCTCCAGTCAACCTTAATTCAAAACAGCCTTTGTCTGAAAATTCTTTAATAAGCTTTAATATTTCATCAGTCCCTAATTCATTTTCAAAAGGCCTACTGCTTTTATTGTAGCAATTTTTGCAATTAAGATTGCATTTTCTTGTTAATTCAAAATATATTTTTGAAGGAAATGACAAGCAATCAGAAGGTAAGTCATTTCTTGAAATATAAGATTTATACAACTTAAAATCTTCATTGCTTTTTAAAAATTCCAAGTATTTTTCCTCACTTAATTTTGATACATTTCCAAAAAGATTATCAAAAAGAAGTGCTCCATTTTTTTCTTCACGAAGCTTAAATCTCATGTTTTAAAAATCAGCCCCCAATTTTTTAATCTGATATTCGCTTGTCACCATTTTAGTGTCAAGAGGTTGGCAATACTTGCAGTCAACGCAAGGTAACTTTGCTGTAAATTTTATTAAATCATAATTATCCTCCACTTGGGCTCTTCTTATTAAGGACAATTTTTCGCTTTTCCAAATATTTTGTATTGAATCTTTTGAAACATCGCCTAAAACCAAGGATTCATCGCACCCTCCCTGCTTAAATAATTCATTGAAGCATATTATTGCCCTTCCATTCATATCAATATTGAATCTTGACCAATGAACATGACAAGGAACTATTTTTCTAGCTTCATTAGTCAATCCTTTTATTGCGCCATTATAGTCATGAAAACTTCTGATAAAACAGTCATTAACAAGACCTGAACTTTTCCAAAAATCCAAAAAACTTTTATCATAATCTTTATCTTCGCTTTCAACCCTGCTGGCTAAAATTCTTGAGCTTAAATTATTATTTTTTATATAATTTGAAAGATGTTTCATATTTTCATAAACGAGTTCAAAAGCATCAATTCCTTTTAAATTTCTATAATTTTCACTATCAAAACCATTTACTGAAACTTCAATAATATCACAATAACTTGCAAGACCTTCAATTAATTTTTTATTGTCAGTCACCAGTGAAGTAAACAGCCATGTTTTTACTCCATTTTGCCTGGAATATTTTAATGCTTCTATTATCTCCTCCCAAACTAACGGCTCGCCAACTGAATGAAGCCTGAGGGCTGAATTTTTGAAATTCTTCATTTCATCAACAATTTTTTTAAAAAGCACCATGCTGATTGTGCCTTCGCCGAATACGGTTTTTCTTTCTTGCGCAGGCAATAACCCTACAGGGCAATGTATGCATTTGCATGGGCATGTGCCTTTCAAAACGCACACGTTTACAATATTTGGAAAATTGTATTCTTCTATTGTTTTAAATCCTTGTGGTATTTTCATTTTTTTATTCACTTCTTCCATTATATTATTTATTGTTTTTTCAATTCTAACAGTATCTTTATTCAATATTTTATAAACAGCTAAAAATAATGACAATCCGTAAAGAGGATGCGGGCATGGACCCTTCCAGCCATAATCATCCAATACTTTTGTTAATAATTCATTTCGCAATTCAACAGATTTTTTCGCAAGATTTTTTATAGTTTCATTTATTGGAAGAACCAAACTATGCAATGTTATTTTTTCATTGCCAGCATTAAATTCTTCATCAATAAATTCATAATTATTTTTTTCCATCATTTTTGCCCCTGCATAAAATTCAATGTAAGGATAAACATTTAATCTTGCGCCATAATCAACCAAATCAACTGAATTTTCAATAGTTTCAATTATTTCTTCAATTTTAGTTGTAGGATAAAAAAGAATAAGATTCATTAAAGGATCAATTCCTTGATCTATTGTTTTTTTAATTACGATTTTCGAATAATTGCTAGGAATATTTTTATTCATCTGATTAAGAACATTATTGGAGAATGATTCAACGCCGTAGATAATAAATTTAAATCCTACAGATTTCATTAAAGAAATCATTTTTTCATCATAATTATCAATCCTTGAAAGACAAAAAAAAGAAATTCCGTTGATGTTTTTCAAATTAGAGCAAAGCTTAATTATTCTTTCTTTATCAAATAAAAAATCATCGTCATTAAAATAAATCGCTTTGCATTTCGGATGCGCTTTAATTGCATTTAATATAAGCGAATAAATTTCATCCGCATTTAAGGCAAGCCTTTTTTGGATTTTGCATGAATTATCCAAAAAATTTGTCGATGAGCAAAAAACGCATTTTCTGGGACAATGAGAGCTAGTCATTATTCTTATAGTGTGAAGCATGTTTTGGTTTTTCATTAATTCCAAATGATCATAAGTATAATATTGCTCCATAAAATTCCAATATTCTTCATATGGAACTTTTTCAAAATCAAATCCTATTGAAACCTCCCTGAATTGCTCTGGAGTAAATTCAGGAATAAATCCTGTGTCAATTATTTTACTGCCTTTTTTTAAATATAATCCCTTTATTTTTTCCCAAGAATTATTTTTTAATAATTCAAGCAGAGTAAATTCCCCAAAACCTTTTATAACTGCAGTCAAAGGAGTCTTATTAAAAAGTAATTCGTGATTAAAAACTGCTCCCTGACCTCCTGCTATTAAAATAGATTCTGGGCACAAATTTTTTACTTTATTAATTAAAGGCAAATCATTTTTTAATGTCGGCTGCAAAAGACTGAATCCTATAATTGAATAATTATTATTTTTAATTTTTTCAAAAAAATAATTTTCTCCTTTTAAATCAAGGTCAATAATATCAACTAAATAATTTGAATTTTTTTCAATATATGATTTTAATCTGTAAATACCTAAAGGAGGAGCTAAGAATTGACCTATTCTCAATTCTGATTTTTTGTAAGGCCCAACTAATAAAATTCTTTGGTTTTTTTCCCACACATAAGAATCACTATAATTAATTACTTTAAAACATTCCTATGATTTTATTATCAAAAAAACCTTTTTATATTCCTGATGCTATATATTATTTTTCTAATAAATAATTTTCTTTTATAAATTAAGAAAAATTTTTATATAACCAATGATATATATTATTTTTCTATTAATTATTATTATTTAGAAAAATTTTTATAAGATTAATTATTAATAAATAATGAAATGCAAAAACACGGAGATAAATATTTTAGCGAAATTCTTGAAGAAATGAAAATTATTGACGAAAGATTTAACACATTATCCGGAAAAAAATGGGGAATTGAAGCAAAATTAATTGAAT
>JAQVLH010000116.1 GCA_028704265.1 Candidatus Nanoarchaeia archaeon | reverse complement strand
AATTAAAATAAATATTTAAAAATAATTTTTTATTTTTTAAAAAAAATAATCAATACATATAAAAAGGGTAAAATATAACAATAACTATTAGATTTTTAATAAATGTGTAAAACCTTCTAAAATATATATTTGAATATTTATATTTAATTATAATAATATTTATATAAAAGTTTATCCATAGTTTTTTTTTAACCCAGCAAGGGCTAATCAGTTGTCCTGAAAAGGATGTGATCATATAAGCCTCTGAGTATATATTCAACCAAGGGTTCAGGGACTGGACTATAACTCCCTCGAGCTACACCAATATATACAAAAGCTTGATTTATGACGCGAAAAAGATAACCTTTAAAGCATGCTAATTGGCGAGGTATTTGAGTTGGCATCGTTTAAGGCACTTTTCCACTGAGTCCAGATTGCTGGGCAAAAATATTTATCAGAGAAAAAAATATGATTTCAAAAAAAAAGCCTGCAATTAAAAAACAGGCTGCAAAAAAAACAATTAAAAAATCTCCTGCAAAAAAAATTAAAATTATTCAAAGAACTAAAAGCAATAAATCTAAAACTTCTAAAGTTAACAAATTAAAAAAATTAGCTAAAAAGAAAAAATAATATCTGAATAGCTTTTTAATAAATATTAAGAAGAATGTTTTTAATTATTGTATATATAATAAATAATTGTGAAAAATTTATTAAAAAAAACTACTGATAAAATTATTAATTTTTACAAACCTCAAATTAAGGATGATTTGTTTCAAGAAGCTGAAAAAGTGTTTAAACAATATCTTAAAAAATCAAAATATGAAGAATATTTAAAATTCTCTGAGAGTATTTTTTACAACTACCAATTAAAATCAGAATATAATGTTGAAAAGCATGTTTACCTAATGATTCATTATGGGCTAACTAAACATAAAAATGATTTAAATTTTAACAAAGATGCTTACATTATCGCCTGTTTTTTCCATGATATTGGAAGATTAATATTTTGCGACATTAATGAACCAAGAGATAAACATAAAGAAAAAAGCCTTGAAATCTTTAAAAAAGAATTTGGATTTGCCATTCCTGAAAAAATGAAAGATGTTATTGAATCATGCATACTTGAACATAGTGGTGAGAGAATCACTAATAAAAATTACGCTGAACTGCTGACTATTAGGGAAGCGGACAGAATATCTTTAATGCAAATTAATTCAAAAGATGCTTCTTTTGGAATTAAAACAGATGATTATGATCCTTTTTATTGGTTTAATTTTCATTATAAGGATTTTATGAAAAATTTAAATCCTTCAAAATATGCTTTAAATATTGTTCAAAAATTAAAAAAAAAGATTAATAATTAAAATTCATATCAGCCTTATTTTAATTTCTCTTCTTCTATTATTATATCTTTAATTTTAGCATTAATGCATGGCTGATTTGGAACAAAAAGACATTTAGGATTATCTATAATGCTTAAATTATAAGTGCCTATTTCTTTGGCAATATTAATTATTTCCTGCTTGCTAAGTCCTATAAGAGGCCTTAATATTGGAATCTTAATTCCATAATTTAAAGTTGCTATATTCTTCAAAGTCTGGCTTGCAACTTGCCCTATTGATTCCCCAGTAATAATAAATTCAGCACCTTCTTTTATTGCTAATTTCTCAGCTTCCTTATACATATTCCTTTTGCACAAAATGCATAAATACCTATTGTTGCACTTCTCTTTTGCTTTTTTTAAAAACCCTGTGTGTTCATAATAAAATATTTTCGGATTCTTGCAAACAGCATTTGCCAATTCAGTTATTTTTAATTTTTTATCAGATATTTGAGCATGAAGAAATATTACTTCCATATCCTTATTAATTGCTAATTTTGCAGCAACAGGGCTATCTATTCCTCCACTTAATAAGCATACTGCTTTCATAGAAATATTTTATAAAACCTCTTTTTTTATAACTATTGATGAAACCTAATTGCACAATAGTAAGATTTGATGAAATTGGAATAAAAGCTTCGCATACACGAGGAGAATTTATATCAGTTCTTTTTAAGCAATTAAAAAAATTGATGCCTGATGCTAAAATAAAACTTTCTCCTTATAGAATTATTATTTTTTCAAAAAATCCGAAAAAGTCAGCTATTCTTGCTAGCAAAGTTTTTGGAATAAATAGCGCGAGTCCTGCAATAATGGTTGACAGAGATATTGAATTAATAAAAAAAGTTGCTTATTCATTTTATAAAAAAGGCAAAAGTTTTAGGATTAGTTGCCAGAGAAGTGATAAAGAATATCAATTTAATAGCCAAGAAATTAGCAGAATGGTCGGAGAATATATTTTTAACAAAGGAGGAAATGTTGATTTAATAAATTATGATTTAAATATAGGTATTGATTTTTTTGATAAAAAAGCTTTTATATTTTGTGAAAGAATTCAAGGTTTTGGAGGATTGCCTGTTAATTCTCAGGGAAAAATATTATGCTTAATGAATAATGAACGTGATTATTTTGCTTGCTTATTGATGATGAATAGGGGCTGTTTGCCAATAGTTGTAGGAAAAAATGTTTTTTATAAAAAATTAATAAAAAATTTTTCTTATTTAAAAATTTCATTTTTTAAAAAATTAAAATACAAAAATTTTTTAGGAGTTGTATCAGGAAATAATTTGAATAATTTAATTACGGATTTTGAATGCCCAATATTTTATCCTTTAGCTTTTATTGATGAAAATTTTGTTAGGGAAAAATTTAAAGCCATGAATTAATATTATATTTATTAATGATTAACAAGATTTGCTGCTTAGTCTATTCGCTTAATAACAATAAAGAATTAAATTTTTTAATTCTTCACAGAAATAATTGGTGGAATGGGTGGGAATTTATTAGAGGAGATATTAATAATGAAGAAGATGCTTTTAAGGCAGCTTTAAGAGCTGTAAATGAGCAAACTGGGCTTAATATTGAAAAAGTTAATCCTATTTCTTTTAATTATTCGTATGAATATTTAAAAGAATTGAATGCAAAAAAAACTGAAGTTTCATGCTTTGCTGCAAAATCTTTAGATTTTGAGGTTAATCTTTCTAATGAGCATAATTTTTACAAATGGGTTGATTATGAAACTGCTATGAAATTGCTTGATTTTGATGAGCAAAAAAAACTTTTAGAATTTTTCAAAAAAATTATTTAATTATTCAATTGTGAAATATTTTTTCATTGACTCATCTGTTAATTCAAAAACTCCAAGCTTAAGCCCTGAATCTAAGTAAGCCCATGATATCATTAATGCTTCAAATGATTGCACATATTTTTTTTGCAAAAAAAAATGCTTAGAATCTTCATAATAAGCCAATGCAGCTTCATGCAATTCCTTAAAAGCCTTATCTTTCATTACAAGCCTTAATTTGCTTATTGCTTTAGTCATTAGCAATGTATGCTTTACTATCTGTGTCTTAAGTTCTTCTTTTTCGTTCATAAAAATCCCTTTAACGTTTGCTGCTTTTCTTCTTTTAATTCCTCATCGCTGAATCCTGAAGCTCGCAGTATTTCTTCAACGCTTGGAATTAATTGATTATTTATATAATACTCAGCATTTATCTGCAATTTTTTTTTAATTGCTTCTTCTAATAAGTAAGCATTATCTGAAATTTTTCCTTTGCCTGCAGTTATTACATATTCTATTAAAGAGCCTGATAAAATTTTTTTTCCTTCTTTTTGCGCTTTCAATACTGCTGCAACATGAGGTCCGACATTGCTATAATTTTCAGAATCCTTAGTCATCCTTGTTAATATTGCGCATTTTTCAATGCTTACTTTATTATTCTTTATTTCACTAATCGCTTTTCTCAAGATATCAAGAGCTTTTTTAGGATTTTTTTCAATAAGCACTGCTTTTAAAGTATTTTCCTGAAGTTCTTTTGCAATTATTGATGAATCCCTTCTTACAAACTCAAAACCTTTTATTTGCATTCCTTCTTTTTTGCTGTAAAGAGCGTATTTTTTTTTTGCGCCTCTTCTTTCGGATTTTTTTGCAACAAATATTCCAGTGTCAAAAAATCCTTCAAATTTAAGTTCCATTGTGTCAGGCAAAGTTTTATTGACTTTTGATGCAAATTCTAAAGCAATATTTTCATCATTTTTTGGCAGAATAAAAAAGCATGAATCAGTATCTCCATAAACTACTTCAAATTTGCTGGATTTGGCGCGCTCAATTAAATTATTTATATACTGCCTGCCCCATGCTGTTATGCTTGCTGAGCATTCCATACTGTACCATCTTGATTGAGGAAATCCTAAATAACCCCATGAAGCAGTAGCTAAGATTTTTAAGGCATT
>JAQVLH010000115.1 GCA_028704265.1 Candidatus Nanoarchaeia archaeon | reverse complement strand
GATACTAAATATTTAATTATAAAAAAGTTAGGTTAATTTATTTAATATTCTGCTTTTAAAAATGAAATTAATGCTAATAGTAAATAAAGTGTAGGATAAAGTTGTAGCTATTGCAGCCCCAATTATTCCAAAGACAGGTATTAAAATTAAATTTAATATTAAATTTATTAATATTTGAAAAATTAATAAAATTTGAATAATTTTATATTGTTTAAAAGAGTTAAACAAGGGTATCAAAAAAGAATAATAAAATGACAAAAATGCGGCTATTGAAAGTATAATAATTATTATGATGGAATTTGAATAATTTGGATAAAAAATATTTATTAAAACACTAATCAATATGTTTAATAATATTATAAAAAACATTGAAAACCATAAAATTTTCGGTCTTTTATTAAAATAATATTTTTTTAAATTTTCTTTATTTTTTAAATTTTTTGCAATAAATGGAGTATAATAAGTGTTAATCATCAAAGAAACCATAATAAATCCTTTAAAAATTTGATAGGCAAAATTATACACTCCAATTTCTTCTAATGAAACAAAATATCTTAAGACTAAATTGTCTCCCCAATTAATAAAATATGAGGATGCATACCCTAAAATTATCCAAACACTAAAATGAGTTATTATTTTGAAGTTTTTTATTGAAAAATTTAAAGGAAAAATTCTTTTAAAGTCAATAAAAACTAGAGATATAATTAAAACAAATATAGCGCTAATAAAAAAACTGAAAAATATATTATGTAAATTTAAAAGTTTAAAAAGATTTAGGATTATGATTAAAGATATTAATAACGAATTGTAAAATAATTCAACAAAAATATGTGCTTTTTTATTATCTTGGCTCATAAAAAAAGTTGCTAAAAAGCTTTTAATACTAAGTCCAAAAAAAGCCAAAATAAAAACAATTTTATATTCTTCAAAATTTAAACCAGTGAATCCAATCAATTCTTTGCCAAAAAATAAAAATATTAACAAAAAAATAGAAATTGATAATAATAAATAAACCAGTGCTGATGTAAAAGTCTTGTTGGATTTTTTTGTTTTAGAATATTCTTTATTTGATTCAATATTTAAAGGTACTACTATTGGGCCAATAAATATTGAAATCCCAAAAAAAAGAATCATTTTAAACAAAGAAAAGGAACCAAACAAATCCGGGCTTAAAATTCCAGCAACAAATAACGGAATTAAAAAAGACATTCCTTCGGCAAAAGTTTTCAAACCAACAAATGAAATAAAATTTCGCCCTTGTTTGATTTGATTAATAATTCTTTCCATCATAAATTAATTATTAGTATAATCATTTAAAATAGATTCATAGTTTAAATCTGAATTGAATAAATAGATTCCTGTTAAAATAGTGTTGTTTCGCTCAATAACCCAAAGGGGTTCTTCATTTTCTCTGTAATAATCAAGAATATTTGTAAACTTGTGGCTTTTTTCCCATTCTACAATTATATAATCTGGAGAATGCTCCCAAAAATTAACATACCAAGGAATAACATTAATATCTTCATTCAAAAAGTTTTCAATTCTGCCCCTTGGGTTGTATATTGTGATATTATTTAGGTTATTATTAATATATTCGGCAGTTAATCCTGTATCAGTTGCCCAGGTTGTCCTTGAAATTAAATAACCTTCTGGCAAAAATATATTGTTATGAAAAGTATAAAAGGGGCTAAATATAAAATTTGAGTGTGCTAATGTTAATATTAGAATAAGAATTATTCCTAAAAAAACTTTTTTAGACAGGTTTATTTTCGTTATAAAGATCCCTGCTAAAAAAATTGGCAAGAATACTCCTAAATATCTTGTATCTAATAAAATATACCCGACGTCTGGTATAAATGATTGTAATGTTGCAAAAAAAACTAAAATGAAAAAGATAAAAACTAAGAAAAAAGAAAAATCAATTTTATTTTCTTTAATAATAAAAATTATCTTTATAAAAAATAATATCAATAAAACTAGTGGGATAGAAAAGAAAAAAGTCAAGTATGATCCGAGGATAGCATCATAAAAAGAAGTAAATCTTCCAAAGTTATTAAATAAAATATTTAATATTTCAAACCTATTAAAAATCAAATAAAAAAACAACAAACTTGTGGAACCTACAAAAAGATAAATTATATACTTTTCAAATTTCTTAATGTATTTTATTAAACTTAGTTTTTTGTCAAATAATAAAAATAGAGTAAAAATAAACACTATTAACAAATATGAAATTCCAAGAAGTCCACTATCATAATAAATTAATCTCTTGATTAACAATTGGGGATAAACCAAAACAGCGGGTAAAATAATTATTGCAGTTGCTATTGCACAGATATAAAAAAATTTTAAGTTACTAACAAAACATTTCAAATTATTGAAATTATTCTTAAAATAAGAAAACAGAATTGGTAATAAGAATAATAAAACCATTATAAATGCTGATTTATATTGGGTTAGTAAAGCTAAGGCATAAAAAATACCTGAAATATAGTAATATTTTTTGTTATTATTTTGTAATCCTATCCAAAGACTTAGGATAAATGCTAAAACATATAGCCCTTGAAAAGAATCGTGGTTTATTATTCTTGAATAACCAATAACTTGCGGCAATAACATGATTGACGTAAAAAATAAAAAAGAATTTCTCTTTGAAGTAATTTTTTTTAACAAAAAATATAAAAAAAACATTAAAATTATATTGTGAATTATGATGACAAGTCTGGATAAAAACAAATACTGTTCAAAATTTAATAAATCTTTAAAAATAAAAGATGGCAAATGCAAAAAGTTTAATGTTGCTGAGGGATTAGCATTATTAAATGTTTTTGCTAAATCTCCTGATAAATATGATTCCCAATAGGCTTCACTTCTGGCATAGGACTTGCCAATAAATTGTGAATTTGTCGCTTCTTCATAAGAATCGGGAAAAAACACATCAAAATTATTAGTATTAATCCAACGTGGTTCATCAACCGTGAGAAAATTTCCTAAATTAGGTAATAAAAAAAATAATGCAACAATTACAATCAAAATCAATCCAAAACTATAATCCCATCCTTCTTTGTACATCCATTTAGTCACTTTGTTAACTAAGGGTATTGTAGCCAATTTAGGGTATTTTTCTCCAAATTCTAAGGCCCGTTTTTGTTCTTCTTTTTCTTCATTATTTTGTTCTTCTTCTATTTCTTGAATTACTTCCTTGTTTTGCCAAAAGGTTAATGCTCCAAGGATGATTGTTACTATTGTTAGAGGAAATTGAATTTCAACTAAAGGTTTTGAAATGAACATTGTTTGTTCAAATTTCAAAGAAGATATTGTCACTAATAACAAAAAGAACAAAAAAGCGTATTTTGTAAAGTTCTTTATTTTTTCTTTGTGTAAAAATTCTTTTATTGTTTGAATTGAAAGGTTTTGCAAAAAATACTCAAAAGAATGTGCTCTTTCTTTTAATTTAAGTTTTTTAAGTAAATGCAATCCACTTATTCTTGAAATTAGTTTTAGTCCACTTATTTTTGAAACTATTTTTCCCCAAGGAGTGTAAAATAGTACGGTTAGTACAAATAAGGGTACTAAAAATAAGAAGGTTCTTTCTTCTAATCCTGGCAAAAAGTAAGGGCTTTTGAAAAATACTGCATAAATATGAACTAAAAGTAAAGCAATAAACGAGTAGAGAAAGATTTGCTTATAATTTGTAATTGGCTCTACTAGGGTAGCTACGTGTTTTGATTTTAGTGAATTAAAAAGATTGTTTGAATGTTCTTTGAGTTTAATTGAAGCACTTTTTGAGTGTTCTTTTAACTTTTCTAAATGTCTTCTCAAACCAAATTCACCTTTTTACTAACAAAACTAACTCTAAAAACTATTTTAAAGGATAATAAAACCAAAAAATCATTTCATTTAATCAAAAAACACTTTCATTCTTTCAAAAACACATTTATTTTATCGAAAATACTTTATTACATTCAAATATCCCTAAATCATTATTCTTGTATCTAATAGTACAATCTTCTTTTAACAAGGAAGCTAGTGTTCTTTGTTCTCCTTTTAGTTTAGAAGAAGCAAATCCTTGCTCAATATAATAATATTTTCCCAAAGGAATTGAATCAAGTGAGTAAATCATTCTTGCTCCTGAATATTCATCAACTAAAATTCCGTTATTATCATAAGAGATTTGATCATTTCCTCTTCCATCCATAGTAAAAGCCATTACATAATCTGGTTTTTGAATGTACCATTCAACTGGAGGAGAGTAGTGGGTTAGAATTGGGCTTTGAGTGGATTTTAGTTCAGCGAGTAAATCAGTTGGAATGTCTTTAAAATTAATTTCAGGTGCAGAGAAATCATTTAAATTATTAGAAGAAGGA
>JAQVLH010000005.1 GCA_028704265.1 Candidatus Nanoarchaeia archaeon | reverse complement strand
CAAAAGATTATCTTAAATCAGCAGGCCATAGCGAAAAATTCATCCAAGATGTTTGCTATTTAATTAAAAATCACGCCAATAGAAAATTAAAAAATAAATCTATCGAACTTCAAATATTGCAGGATGTTGATTATTTGGCAGATACAGGAATTTCCGGATGTTTTAGGCCTTTTTTAGGATGGGTTGGCAAAAAAATGTCAATAATAGAAATAATAAAATGGAGATTAGGTATAAAAGTAAAAAACAGCAGATTAGATACTGACAATATTAATTTAAGCATTTCAAAAAAAATTATGAAAAATCATTTGGATATAGAAAATGATTTTTATAAAAAAGTAGGGCCTTTAATAAAATCAGAGCTTCTTAAATAATAATTAAATTTTGATTACATTGACTAAATATCCCAAATTAATTATTAAATCCTGCGCTTTTTTTGACAATTTTCCAGTAATCAATATCATACAAGGCATTTTTTTTGACTGAGCAGCAGTGTAAGCTTTACTGATATCAGAATCATTAATGCTTGTTTTTTTTAAATATTTGACAAAAAAAGTTTGGCCAACGCCAATATTTTGTTTTACAACAAAATCATATTCTACAGATTTTTTAACAATAATTGATTCAACAATATCCAGATTATTTTTTATAAAAAATTTATCACTTCCAGAGTCAACTTTTTCATGTTTTTTGAAATTATCAGATTCTTCCTTTATATTTTCTTCTATTAATTCTTCTTTCAATTCCTCATGCGTGATTTCATTTATTTCTTCTTTTTGAGAATGAGTATTTTGTCCCTGTTTCCATTTGTTAAATTTTTCAATAACTTCATTTTCACTTATTGAATAATGCTTATAAAACGCCTTATCTTCCCCGTTTATTTTAAGAATCATAGGAGCTATGAAATCTTTTAATTCGTCCACCATATATCTTTGCTGAGGCTCTAAATTTTCTCTAGAAATCAATTTATTTGTTTTAAAATATTCTAAAATATTAATTTCAGGAATTTTTAAAATTGAAATTAATCTTTTTCTAACTAAATCTTCTTGGCCTTTAATATAATATAAAGGGCTCGTTGTCATTTTTTTATGAGAATACAATATTAATCCATCTTTAATCATCTCGCTAATTAACGCTGAAACTACATAACTATCAATTCCCATCTCTTTTGAAACATCAGTGGGCACTATTGGCCCAATTTTTTGAATTAATTCCAATATTTTTTGCTTCATAATAGTTAAATTAAATATATTAATTATTTTTAAAACATCTCTAAATAAAAAAAGATATAATTAAATAAATAAAGAACATTAATTTATTATGAATATTGAGCAATTAATATATATCTCTCCGCAGATTATCAGCTCCATAATATTCTTCATGCTTTTAATGTTTTTTTTGCTTAAAAAAAAAGATTCTCTTTCAGTTTCATTCATATTTTTGCTTGTAAATATGCTTTTTTGGTCAATTATGAGTATTTTAGAATTAACAAATCCAAGTGATGAAATGACTATTCTTTTCGGGGAGTTAAGCTATATTTCAATCACATCCATACCTGTTTTAATCTATATTTTTGTTTTCAAATATTTAGAAAAATATAAATTCCTAGCCAAAAAAATAATATTTTCAATTTCAATAATACCTGCAATAAGCCTTTTTTTGGCACTAACAAACAGGTTTCATCACTTGTTTTTTATTAAAGAATCAATAAATCCAATAAAATATGAATTAACTACTTCAGTATTTTCAAGAGGGAGTTTTTTTTGGATTTTCGCAATCTATAGTTATATATTGATTTTTATAATCTGCTTTTTTATTATAAAAAAATTATTTGAAAAAAGCTATATTTACAAAAAACAAGCTTTTTTGCTTTTAATTGCAATACTTATACCTTTTGTAGGTAATTTAATATTTGTGCTTAAGCTTTTTGGGTTAAATTTTGATTATGATTTAACAATAATATTATTTATATTCACTGCAATTATTTTTGTAATAAGCATTTTTGGATATAAATTTTTAAACATTTCTTTGCTGGCAAGAAATGAAATTTTTGATGAATTAAGCGATGCTATTATAATATTAAATGAAAATTATGAATTAATGGATTGTAATAAATCTGCATTAGAGTTTGCAAAAAATCTTAATATTGTAACTTGTAAAAAAGGTACAAATGCTAAAGAAGCTTTAAAAAATACTAAAATAAGCTTTGAGAATGATTCGGAATTTTCATTGTCAAAAGGCTCAACGTTGTATTACCATTCAAGTGTGAAAAAATTATTTATAAACAAAGCTTTTGTAGGAATAATTCTAAGCATAAAAAATATAACTAAAATTAAAGAATATGAAAAAATGAAGGCTGAAAATGAGAAGGAGAAAGAAATAACTAATTTAAGGGAAGAATTCATTACCAGGGTTTCTCACGAATTAAGGCAGCCTTTGATGCCAATAATAGGATATTCTAATGAGCTTAAAGCAATGGTTAAGTCAGGGAAAGCGAATGAGTATATTGAAAAAATAATATTCAACTCCGAAAACTTGAAAGAATTAATTGAGAAAACTATCAGGCTGACGCAGATAAAAACGCAGTCAAAAATAAACATGGAAAAAAGGAAGCTGTCAAATTTTTCAAAAAATTTAATGAAAGATGCGAGAATTAAAATGAAAATAATTAAAGATTCAGAGGTTTTGATTGATGAATCTCAGATGATAGAGGCAGCCAATAACATAATTGAGAATGCTTTAAAGTATTCAAAAAAAGAAGTGGAAATAGAAATAAGCGAAAAAGACAAAAACGCAATAATAACAATAACTGACAAAGGAAAAGGAATAAGCAAAGAATTAATTAAGCAAATAATTGACAGCTCATACTTGGCAAAAATAGACTCAAGCGAATTAAGAAAAGGCTTCGGAATAGGATTATTAATCGCGAAAATGATAATACAGGCGCACAGCGGAAAAATGGAAATAAAAAGCGAAAAAGACAAAGGAACAACAGTAAAAATAATACTACCTATTTCTTTTTAATAAAAAAATAAATTATTATAAACACAGTAATATTAAGGCTCATTGCCCAAATAATATTATCAAAACCTAAATATCCATTAAAAAACAATAATGAACTTACAAATATTCTTATAACGTTAACAAAAAATATTGCTAAAGCTCCAATTATCAGATATTTAATTTTTTTTTTAAATCTTGCTTTAAATGCAAAAATCATTGCAAATAATAAATAAAAACTTCTAATACCTGTGCATGCTGAATCAATTTTTACTATTTTTTCATTAAAATATAAAGAAGGACTTATTCCATTTGATGAAAAAGAATCAAAAAAAACAGTAGTTATTCCAAATAGTTTAAGCAATATTTGATTAATAAAAGCATAAATATTTTGAAGAAAATAAAAATTTAAATTAATTATTAAAATTATAGGCAAAGATAAGATTAAAAATCTAATTAAATATACCAATATTTTTTTATTTTTTAATAAAATCTTGTCAATTTTTTTAAGATAATTCATAATAACACAATCAATATTATTAAAAATTAATAAAGATTATTGTAATTATGGATTTTGCATCTTTTTTGTATATAACTCCCCATATTCTTAGCGGGATTATATTTTTCATATTTATTTTATATCTTAATTCAAAGATAAAAAATAATATAGTAAAATATTTTTTAATCTTGATGGTAAACTGTTTTTTGCTTTCATTTTTCAAAATACTTGAGCTTTTATCAAAATCAGAATTTTATACAATATTTTTCTCAAAGCTTTATTATTCTTTTTTGATACTTTTGCCTTTTTTTATTTTAATTTTTGTCTTAAATTATTTGGAAGAAAAGGATGTCAAAAAATTTTATCATATACTTTATTTAAATGTTATTGCAGTAATTTTGCTTATAACCAATGAATATCATCTGTGGTATTTTTCAAGCACCCAAGTGCTGCAAGTATTTCAAACAGAGCTTTCTTCATTAATAACAGAAAGGGGGCCTGCAGGTTTTGTATTTCTTTTCTATAATTATGGTATGGTATTATTTTCCTCTTTTTTGCTTTTAAAAAAACTTTTAGAAAAAAATTATATTTATAAAAATCAAATACTGATGTTGTTAATAGGTATAACAGTTCCTTTTGTTTCAAACATGTTTTTCTCTCTGAATCTTTTCAATCTGAATTTTCAATCTGATTTGACAATTTTTTCTTTTACAATAACAGCTTTTTCTTTTCTTTTCAGCTTTTTAAATTATAAATTTTTAAACCTATCTCCTCTGGCAAGAAAGGAGGTATTTGACGAGCTTAATGACGCATTGTTAATTTTGAATGAGAAAGGGGAAATAGTTGATTTCAATAAAAAAGCATTAGAGCTGTCAAAAAAGCTTGGAATTAAAACTTTTAAAAACGGCATGAATGCCAAGGATATTTTAAAAAATACAAAGCTTGATATTGAAAACGATTCAGAATTTTCAATATCTGAAGGCATGCCTTTATATTATAATTCAAGTATTAAAAAAATGATAGTAAATAATGTTAATATTGGATTAATATTAAGCGTTAAAGATGTTACAAAAATAAGAGAATATGAAAATTTGAAAGCTCAGGCAAAGAAAGAGAAAGAAATAACTAATTTAAGAGAAGAATTCATTACCCGGGTTTCTCATGAATTAAGGCAGCCTATGATGCCAATAATAGGGTATTCTAATGAGCTTAAAGGTATGGTTAAGTCAGAGAAAGCGAATGAGTATATTGAAAAAATAATATTCAACTCCGAAAACTTGAAAGAATTAATTGAGAAAACTATCAGGCTGACGCAGATAAAAACGCAGTCAAAAATAAACATGGAAAAAAGGAAGCTGTCAAATTTTTCAAAAAATTTAATGAAAGATGCGAGAATTAAAATGAAAATAATTAAAGATTCAGAGGTTTTGATTGATGAATCTCAGATGATAGAGGCAGCCAATAACATAATTGAGAATGCTTTAAAGTATTCAAAAAAAGAAGTGGAAATAGAAATAAGCGAAAAAGACAAAAACGCAATAATAACAATAACTGACAAAGGAAAAGGAATAAGCAAAGAATTAATTAAGCAAATAATTGACAGCTCATACTTGGCAAAAATAGACTCAAGCGAATTAAGAAAAGGCTTCGGAATAGGATTATTAATCGCGAAAATGATAATACAGGCGCACAGCGGAAAAATGGAAATAAAAAGCGAAAAAGACAAAGGAACAACAGTAAAAATAATACTGCCAACAGCTTAAAATTCTTTATCAAGTAATTTAATCAGATTTTTTGCGCTTTTTTCGCCCAAGATTTCAGCAAGACTGATTTCATCAGCGCATAATATTTTTTTAATAGATTTAAATTGTTCAATCAATTTATTTGCATTTTTTAATCCTATTCCAGGAATGCTGCATAGCATATTAATTGCTGAATCATAATCATTTTTTTCTTTCTTAACAGCAATAATGGGCTCAATTTTTTTTTGCATTCTTTTTTCAATCACTCCCAAAAACTCTGCAGTTTCTTGCGGATTTTTTAAAAATATTATTGGAATTTTATAATCAATCATTATGCTTGCAATCATACCCTTTATTGCATTAGGATGAATATTCCTTTCGCCGCTTTCACCCTCAATTATCAATAATCTTTTTTCATAATTACTTTTAATGCTTTTTAGCTGCTCAAAAATTCTTTTGTCAATAATTGAGTCATAAAAGTCTTTAAGGCTTTTTCTTTCAATGCACACATCCCCAATGATGTAATCGCCAACACTTAATTGTCCAGGGCTGATGTCAATTCCGTTTTTAAACAATTCTTTTACTGTTTTGCTTCGAAATTCCCTGTTGTCAACAATTATCATTTTTAAAAATCACCCAAATTTTTTTGCTTTCTGCTCTCAAGAAATTCTTTAGCTTCATCAATAGCATATTTCATTCTTTTTTCCTTTGACCTGCTTACAAATAAGTATTTTTCATCAATACATCCTTTAGTATACATGACAAAAACTCTTCCAATCTTAACTCTTCCGACCCTTCCCTTCCTTTGAATCATCCTAAGTCCGCTTGGAACGGGCTCAAAAAATATTGCGAAATCAACGCTAGGGATATGCAAACCCTCCTCTGCAACGCTTGTTGCAACCAAGACATTATATTCCCCATTTTCAAATTCCCTTATTACATTTAATTGCTTTTTTTGGTTTAATCCATCTTTTCCTGCCTGGCCGACAAATAAAGCAGGCTTAACCATGTCTGATTTTAAATATTTAACAATCCTGCTGGCAGTCTCCCTAAATTGCGTGAAAATAATAAATTTTGAATCATTTTTTAAATTTTCAAGAACCATTAATTTCATTTTTTCAAATTTCGGATGCTCAACTTTACCTTCAATATCAAATGCTTTAAGCACTGCCATTCTAAAATCATCATCCTTGAAAAGATTTGAATTGCTTTTAATATTTAAATGATTTTTTAATTCAAGAAAATAAGCGGCCAATGGAGTAACTCCCTGTGTTTGCAATAATTCCAGGCAATAAAGGGTTTTTATTATTTCAGAATTAAGGCTGATAAATTTAAACAATCCGGCATCATTTGTTTCCTTGATTTTTTTTGAAATTTCAGAATTAAGCATTAAAAAAGTTTTTTTATTAATCCTGTTAAGGTCGGAGGTATTGGTAAATTTTGCCTCTTTCATTATTTCCAGCTTACTTTTAAGGCTTATTTCAAGCATTTTTTTAATCTCTTCCAATTCTTTAGGCAATTTTAATTCAATTAATTCAATCTCTTTTTTATTAATATAAGGAACAACATCAGCGTCGCTTTCGCTTTTATAAATTATATTATCAATAAAAAGGTTTTTGCAAACTTCCAAAATCTTATCCTTGTCGCTTCCTGGGCTGGCGCTTAATCCCAAAACTTTAATGTTTTTTCTCTGAGACTTATAAACCTGGCTGATGAAAGTATAAGCGTAATCCCCCACTGCTCTGTGGCATTCATCATAAACCAAAAGGCAGCATTTTTCCAGATTCAGCCTCTTAATAATTAAATCATTCTGTATTGTTTGAGGGGTTGCAAAAATAATTTTGGCATTTTTGTAATCTTTCTCCCTTTCAGAAGGGCTAATGTTTCCGCTAACTGAGATTATTTTTTCTTCAAAATTAAAGAATTCGCTAAAAAAATTTTTATGCTGTTCAACTAAAGGTTTAGTTGGTGCTAAAAACAACACAAAGTTTCTTTCTTCTTTTCCAAGCATTAATGCGGATAATGACAGTCCTACAATGGTTTTTCCTAGTCCTGTAGGAAGAACAACTAAACAATTGGATTTTGATGCTTCAGATAAAATTTTCTCCTGATAAAGCCTTAATACTGGCTTTTTTTTAAAAAAATCCATGCATAACAAGATTCAGTTTAAGGTTAAAAAACTTTTATTCATTAGGCTCAACGTGGATTATAAAAGAGGCAATCTCACAAAATTCTTTTTTAATATTTTTTTCTATATCATCAGCTATGCTGTGGGCTTCTTTCAATGAATATTTTTTATTGACATGTATTTCAACATCTCCAAAAATGTATGAGCCTGATTTTTTAAGTCTTAAATCATGAAAGCCTGCGACTTTCGGATTATTTTCAATTATTTTATTAATCCTTTCAATTATTTTTTTATCAGGAGAGCTGTCCATAAGTCCTTTTGTTGAAATCACCAAAGAATTAAGGCCTATGAATAAAACTGCCAGGCAAATAACAATTGTGACAATTCCCTGAACATAAAATATTCCAGAGTCATGAAAATATATTGAAACGATAACGATGAATCCCCTGAAAACATCAGCAAGCCTTTCTCTAGAATTAATAAACAATAATTCAT
Organism: Candidatus Nanoarchaeia archaeon; assembly: GCA_028704265.1. Classification (GTDB taxonomy): domain Archaea; phylum Nanobdellota; class Nanobdellia; order Tiddalikarchaeales; family Tiddalikarchaeaceae; genus JAQTTT01. Next base: position 9,543 of record JAQVLH010000005.1, on the reverse strand, counting down.
TTCCTAATTCATGGCTTTTAATATATAAATAATATGAAAGAAATGCTGAAGCAACCATTGAAGAAAAGCCTGCAAGGTAAGCCAAGAAACTATTTTCAATTAAAACAATTGAAAAAAAAGAATCATAGCCCATTTTTCCAATATTTATTGCTGCAGCAATAATAAGTATTGAAATCAAAAAAGAAACAATATTTTCAGCCTTTCCAAAACCATAATTAAATTCTTTATTGGGCTTTCTTTTTGAAATTCTTATTCCTATAAAAGAGCCTATCATTGACAATAAATCAGTAAAGCTGTCAAGAGCTTCGCTTATTAAAACAATCCCGTTAGTCAATAATCCTGCAATAAGCTTTAATGCGAACAGGAAAAAAGAAACTCCTGAAGAGATAATTATCGCCTTTTCCGCCTTTTTTTGCTTAATCATTTAATATAATAATCCCAAAACGGCTTAATAAAGATTTTTATTCCAAATATTTTTCAATTTCCCATTCAGTGACTATCGTTCTATATATTTCAGCATCCTTTTCTTTTAATTCTAAAAACTTTGAGTGAAGCTCTTTTCCCAAAAGTTCTTTAGAGAATTCGCTGTTTTTGAATTCAGCAATTGCTTCAAAAATTGATTCAGGCAAGAATTTTATACCTAATTTTGAAAGCTCATCCAAACTTTTAGTGTATACGCTGTCCATTGTTTCAGGCATCAATTTTAGCTTATTTTCAACTCCAATCATTCCTGCCTTAAATATTGCAGCAAAAATTAAATAAGGATTGGCTGTAGGGTCAGGGCATCTAATTTCTCCTCTTGTGCTTGATTCTCTTCCAGGAGTGAATCTCGGAATCCTGATTAATGCTGATCTGTTAGTGCTTCCCCAGCAGACATAAACAGGAGCTTCATAGCCTTTTACTAATCTTTTATAAGAATTAATAGTAGGATTTGTCAATAGGCAAAATTCATTAATATATTTTAATATTCCTGCAATGAAATGTTTTGCAAAATCTGACAATTTATTTTTATCAGAATCTTCAAAAAAAGCGTTTTTGCCGTTTTTGAAAACGCTAAAATGCACATGCATTCCGCTTCCAGCTTTTTGATATAGAGGCTTAGGCATAAACGAAGCAATTAATCCATGATTGTTGCTTATTGATTTAATTATTTTTTTTAAAGTCACAACTTTATCAGCAGTGCTTAAAACATTGCCATATTTGAAACCTATTTCATGTTGTCCAATTCCTACTTCATGATGGGCTCTTTCAGATTCAATGCCGAATGATTTCAAAGCAACCATTATTTCTTTTCTTACATTGCTTCCAATGTCATTGCTTGAGCAGTCAAAATAAGAGCCTTTGTCAAATTCAGGGGTGCTTAATTTTCCTGCTGCATCTTTTTTAAACATATAAAATTCAACCTCAGGTCCGGCCATTAATTCAAAACCTAATTTATTATAATCAGCAATAATTTTTTTTAAAAGCACTCTAGGATCTGACAGGCATGGCGAACCATTAGGATTATAAGTATCGCATAAAAATCTTGCAGTTTTTATTGAATCATTTGTTGATGGAAGAATTGCATAAGTGCTTAAATCAGGCTTCAAATACATGTCGCTTTCTTTTATTCTTGAAAATCCTTTAATTGATGATCCGTCAAACCATACTCCTTTTTCAACAGCCTCTTTAATGCAAGAGACTGGTATTTCAATTGCTTTTAAAGTTCCAAAGATGTCTGTAAATTCCAATTCAATAAATTTAATATTGTCCTCTTTTAATTTTTTGTAAATTTCATCATTTTCCATTATAAATCATCTCTTTCATAATTATTACATACTAACTCTTCATTTTTGCTTATAAGAAGGATTAAATATTCTTCTTTTGAAGCATCTTTATGTTTTAAAAACCATTCCTGTGATATCTTACTATTCCTTAGACATTCTTCCAGTTTATTAATTTCTGAATCAGGATATGAATCTCTTAGCACATAATATTATAAAACATGTTTAATATATTAATTTTAATACTAAAAATATTAACAAATGTTAAATTAATAAACGATAATATTTAAATATATTAAATTATGTTATATAATTAAATATATTAATTAAAAAGTGTTAACCAATGATTGATGAAAAAGACAGGCAAATAATAAATGAATTAATAAATAATTCCAAGCAATCATACAGAGATATAGCAGTTAAGACAAAGCTCTCAGCAGTGACAATAATGAATAGGGTAAAAGAGCTTGAGAAAAATAAAATAATAAAATCCTACACAACAGAGATTGATTATGAAACTATAGGCTATGATGTTCAAGTATTAATTCATATGAGAATTGCAAAAGGAAGATTATTTGATGTTGAACAAAAAATAGCAGTGCTAAAAGGAGTTTTTGCAGTTTATGATGTTACAGGAAATTTTGATGCAATCATTATTGCAAAATTTAAAAACAGGAGAATGATGGATGCGTTCCTTAAAAAGATTCAAACCTTTGATTTCGTTGAAAGAACAGAGACTAATATTATATTAAACACTATAAAAGAAAAAAATATTTTGATAGAATAAAATATTTCATTTTTCAATCTTTATTGCCTTGCCTTCAATTATTGCCTTTGCAATCTTATGCCTTGCTGAGCCTAATATTCTGCTAAACGTTGGTTGGGAAACATTCATTTTTTTTGCAGCCTCATCCTGTTCTAATTTTTCGGCATCGCATAATCTTATTGCCTCTATTTCATCTGACATAATTGTTATCTCCTCTAATTCATTGGAAGGAACTCCTGCTGGTTTGTAGTAATTAATTTTTTGGCAGCAGCAAATCCTTCTATGCATTCTTGGTCTTGGCATGATTTATTCTAGTTCCTTAATCCTTTTATTTATTTCTACTAAATCAGCTTCAAGCATTTTCTTTTCTTCTTCTTTTGAAATTGAATTGTATCTGCATGGCTTGCAATAGCAATTTCCAAAACCTCTTCCAGTTCTTGGACCCATTCCATTAGGTCCTGTTTTATCCATTCTTGGCATATTATTTCACCTCACACTTAATTATGAATATATATTCAATATTATTATTTATAAATGTTTTGAATAAGTATTCATAATAGAATAATTTAAAAATCAGGATTTTAATTTAATAACATTATGAAAATAGGTATTATTGGAGGAAGCGGACTTGACAATCCTGAGTTGTTAAAGGATTATAAAGAAATTTCTGTAAGCACTTTATACGGCGAGCCATCAAGCACAATTGTAAAAGGATTTATTGGAAAAATTGAAGTAATGATTATTTCAAGGCATGGAAAAAAGCATGAAATCACACCAAGTAATGTTAACAATCGCGCAAATATTCAAGCATTAAAAGCAGAAGGTTGCACACATATTATTGCAACAACTGCAGTGGGTTCATTAAGAGAAGAAATTGGCAGAGGAGATTTTGTCATACTTTCAGATTTTATTGATTTTACAAGATTTAGAAAAAACACTTTTTATGACACTTTCAAAAATGGAGTAGTTCATACTAGCTTAAGCAATCCATTCAGCGAATTCTTAAGGCAAAAAGCAATAAGTGCATGCAAAGAATTAGAAATAAAGTATCATGAAAAAGGTACAGTTATAACTATCGAAGGCCCAAGATTTTCAACAAGGGCTGAAAGCCTTATGTTTAGGCAATGGGGAGCTGATGTAATAAATATGAGCATAGCTCCGGAAGCAATACTCGCAAAAGAGGCAGGCATAGATTATTGCGCTATTGCCATGAGCACTGATTATGATTGTTGGAAGACTGATGAAGCACCAGTTTCTTGGGATGATATTTTAAAAATTTTCGGGCAAAATTCTGAAAAAATGAAAAAATTATTAATTAAAATAGCTCAAAATATGGAAGCAACAAATTAATAATTTTTTAAAAAATAAATAATTTGCAGGGAACGAGATTTTTTTTTTTTAATTATTTAATAATTCAATTCTTTCATTAAGTGTTGTTTTTGTAGGCAAATACCCTAATTTTTTCCAAACTTCATATTTTGTTTTATGCTTAGGGTTATTAGTGCCTATTATTTTAAACCATTTTTTTATTTCTTTTAATTTTCTAACTCTAAGAATATAAGCTTCCTTATTGTTTCTGTTATTTTTTATTTGAAAATTATTTCTTTTTGCAACCTTTGAATCTATTCCTAAAAAATCAAGCATTTCTTTAATTTGAAATAATAATATAGCAGAGCAAGAAGTAATACATAATTCAGGATGATAATGATGGGTTCTTTTCCACTCGCAAGAAGTTTTGGCTCTTGATTTTTCGCACCAAAAGCAACCATCAGCATCAAATAATCCTTTAATAATGGAAGAATAAATTTTTTTATTTTTTGAATTAAAAAAATATTTTGGAATGCTTGCATCATAGCATTTTTTACCAGCAGGAAAGCCAAGCTCAAGCAAAATTTTGATTATTTTTTTTCTATAAATTGCTATGCCATAAACATTCCATTTTTCAAACATTTTTACATTAATATATTTAAAATTTTTAAAAAACAAAGGAGCTAAATAATTGTCATAATAACTTTTATCTTCAATTTTATTACCTAATATATAAGCTGCCTTTTTTCTTGATTCAATCCATCCGTCTCCAATAAAAGCCCCTAATATTTCAGCAACTTCTGATTTATTCACAAAATAATATTAAACTAATCAATAATATCTTTTTAGATTAAGATTCCTGTAATAATATGAGGAGAAAGGGGTTCGAACCCTCGTAGGCACTAAGCCACATGATTTCTCACGAATTACATTATTTCATTGTCCTTATTAAAAGGACTCATATCTCAAAACTTTTATCAGTCTTGAGTCATGCCCGTTTGACCACTCCGGCATCTCCTCAATAATATTAATAGAAATCACTTGTTTTAAAAAACTTATTTTTTTATTTTAATTATTCTTTGTTTTTTAATTGGTTGCTTATTTCTTCTAAATCTCTTTTCAAAGCTTCAAGTTCCTTTTTTTCCTTATCTGAAGCATTGTTATACAAGTCAGATTTTTTTTCAATAACTGGCTCAGGTTTTTTAATATCAAATTCTTTCTTAATAACTTCAGGCTTAATTACAGGTGCTGGCTTTTCAATTTTTTTAGAAGGTTCAGATTTTTTTACAGTCTCTTTTTTAGCATATTTGCTTATTTCTTCAATTTTGTTCTTTAAAGCTTCAAATTCTTTAGAAGGCATATGTCTTTCTAATGAATCAACATTAAGTCTTAAACTAATAAGGGTTTCATAAAGTTCTTTTCTTAAAAAAGCTTTTTTTCCTCTAAGATTATTAATAATATTTAAATCGTTTTTAAGAGTAGCAACTAAATAAGAAAGATTTGATAGATTATTTTTCATATCATTTTTTATTCCAAATTTAACATAATAATCAGAAACATCATTTAATTGTTTTTTGCTAATAGTAGGTGTTTTAATAACACTAGATTTTTTTTTAACAAGCGTATGCCCTTTTTTGAAAACCATGAATAATAATGATTAATTGCTTATTTAAAATATTAACGGATTAGGGGAAGTTTATTATCATTTCTTTTTAAATAAACCAATATCTTACTAAATAATTATGATATGCAAATTCAAAAGCTTCAATGAAATGAATAAAGAAATAGAAAATGAAGTAAAAAAACAAAAACTTGAAACCGAATGGTACAAAAATAGAATACAGCAATTAGCCTTAAGACAAATTGCAAAACCAAACTAAAAACTTTTTTTAAATTATTTTTTAGTTTTTTTTTATTCTATAGGTGTAATCATAACTTTTTCAAACAAAGAGATTATATCTTCAACTTCTTTAATTACCTCTTCGCTCTTTTCAAGTTTTGAATTCTCATCCTTTTCAATAACTCTTAAATCGCCAACAATAGCCTTAGCCCTTTCAATATCCTTTCTCATTTTATTAGTAGCTTCAACAACTTCTTTGTATTCTGAAAGTTTGATGTAAAGTATTGGATTAACATTTTCCATCTTAGGCCTTTGTCCAAAACTAGCAGGCATTACTGGTTCTTTTGAAACCATTTCTTCTTCTAAAGCATTTTCAAAAGTACCTTCTTCATTATTTTCAGGCATTGAAGATTCAACGCTGTTTTTTACACTTCCTAAATCATCAAAATCATCAATTGACTCTGGAGGTTCTGGAAAAGCAGGTTTCATATCCTCATTATTTTGAGGAAAACTAATGTTGCTTGATTTTTTATTACTATCAAATAAACCCATGATTTAAATGAATAACTTAATTGTTTAAAAACTTTTTTTAATTACTATTTTATAATTTTATTATGAAAAAACAATTAATTGTATTAACAATTGTATTATTTTTTAATCCAATTTTTGCAGGAATTGAAGGAACCTTAGCAAATCATTTATATTATTCTGGAAATATTGTACCAATAAACATTGAAATACAAGAAGAATTTATAGGTACTGGAACTGTAAAAATTTGCTTATCAAATTATGATTTCAACGAAGGAAAATATAGTTCAAAATGCGATATTCCTTTACTAACACAAAACGTTTCAATCAATAATTATTATTTAAATCAACTATTAATTAATTTAGTTAATATTCCAGAATCACTTTACAGGCTTTATTTACAATTAAGCTACAAAATTGATGGTACAACCAAATATAAATATGATCGTGATGATGGAAATGTTATTTTAATAAAAACATCAACTTTAGAAACAATTAAAGAAACAAATAATGGAATAATTTTAAATATGATTACTCCTCTTACAGCATTACCTAATGAAGAATTAACAATTTATGTAAATATTACAAACCAAAAGGATAATAGTAAAATATTGCTTTATTCTTATATACAAAATAAAACAACTTATATTAATGAAAATCTTAATGATGATTCATTTAAGGTATTAAATATTACAAAAGGTTCAAGCGCAATAATAATAATGAAAAATAAGCTAATAAAAAATATAACTTCAGGAACTTATGATTATATTATCAAAGCAGAATCAGGAACAAACATTTATCAAACTCTTAATACAATTGAAATACTCTCAAATCAAGTTGAAGAAAATTTAACAAATATAATTACTTGTCCTGAATGTAAAACTTGCGAAGAATGCATTTGTGAAACAACAATATGCCCAGAATTAATTAATGATTCAAATGTTATAGAAGAGCAAACTTCAAAAATAACTGCAAAATTAAATTTAAAAAGGGATGAATACTATTACATACCAACAATATTAATAGGAATAATTACCTTAGTAATAATGTATGTGAAATTAAAATGATAAAATCAAGATTTATAATACAAGCAATGGGCTCACCCAAAGAATTGCTAATCAAAACTGTTAATGCAATGCTTGATTCGTTTAAAAAAAATTTTAAAACTGAAGATGAGCATATAGAAAAACCTGAAAAATCAGGCAAAGATTTTTTTATTTCATTCATTGAAATCACTATTAATTTTAAAAATTTAAGTGAATTATTTTCATTTATGATAAATTATTCGCCAACTAGTGCTGAAATAATAGAACCTTATAAACTTGAAATAAGCGCAGGAGAATTAGAAAATTTTTCAAATGATTTTTTAGGAAAATTGCACGAAACTGATAAGCAATTAAAAACCCAAATAAGTTTAAATAAAATATTATCAAGAAAAGTAATACGAAGTAATACTAAGCAAAATCTTTAAAAACAAACAAATTGAAGTATCTAATTACACACACTATTCTAGTTAGAGGAAACAGTAAAGAGAATTTTTCCTATAAAAACGTACACACACTATAAAACATAAACGGAGAAAAAATTAAAATGCAAAACAATTTAGTAATGAAAATAAAGAAAGTCGCAGCTTTAGCAGGAACAGCAATCATGGCTAGCTCTATGATGGCACCTGTAATGGCAGCAACATTAGCAGATTTACCAGCACCATTTGTAAGTGGCGGAGTATTTAATGCTAATATTGTAGTAGGTTCAAGCGGAACAGCTGCTGGAATCTCAAACGACTTAGCCGGCGCAATGGATGTTGCTGCAGCATTTGCTCAAAAAGCAAGCGCAACAGTATCATCAAGCGGATCAATATCATTGACAAGACCAATGACACCAGGAGCATTAAACAGTTCAATTGGATATTTAGGACTTGGAGATACATTAGCTACAAGTTCATTCAATAGTTCAGTTGATGGATTTGAATGGTTATTCAATGAAACTGTTGTATATAATGATACAAATTACGGAGCTTATGAACTTCTTTCAGTAGGACCAAACGCAAAATTGGATTATACTGGAAAGTACACTGACTTCGGTGGAAATTTAATTTACAATGTAACACAAAATGGATCAGCAATGCTTCCAAAAGGAATAATAATTCCATTATTTGGAAGTAATTATCAATTAATTGATGTTAAAGCTGATGGAAACGCAACATTTGGTGTAATGACTGAAAATACTGGATTAGTATTCCCTTCAACAGTAACAATACCTGGAAAAGCAACAGTAGAAGTACTTGATTTCAGTACAACTGGAAGCCAAGATGTATTAGTTAAAGTAACAGCAGCAAATGGAACAGTAATGTTCAATGATTTCCTTGGAAATACTGCAACTAAAACTTATTCAGATTACTTATTTACTTTAAGTAACTTGAGAACTTTAAGTTCAGGAGCTTCAACAATTGATTTAAGTTGGTCAACTTCAGCATTAGAATTGTCAAATAACCAAAATGCACAATACTTTGATGCAGATCTTGCAAACTGGAAGATTTTAATATCAAGTAACCCAACATCAGATAAGTTAAGTTATATTGCATTTAAATCACCAAGTTACCCTAATTTAATTGAATTAGCTGCAGGAGAAAACAACCAAGTAATGGATTATTTCAATATTTCATTTAATGGATGGAGAGCTTTAAATACAACTTCATTAACATTTAATGGAATTGGAACATATACAACTGGATTAGGTGGAGCAATTGCAGCTGCTTATTCAAATAATGAAAGCGCAGATGTTGCTGTTTCATTTAATGGAATTAAAGGAACAACTTCAAGTCAAAACAAAACAGCTTTAATTAAACTTCTTTCAGAACAAGATGTTTTTTTCTTTGACTTTAACAGTACTACTCAATTTACTGTTTTAGACAGTGAAGGAAACACAGTTGGATTTGTACCAGCAACAGATGGTAGTGTAGCTAGTGAGGTTATATCAACTTCATTATTTAGAACTTCAAACGCTTGGTATAATGTTACATATGCAAATACAACAGAAAGTTTGTCACAAATGAACTTCAATGTTTCATTGATAAACTGGACAGCACAGCATGGTAACTTGTTCGGACAAGCAACTAAGTTTACAAACTACACTCCAAAGTATGTTGGACCAGCAAATATATCATTTGTTTCAACTACAAATGGATTAGAGTTTAACACAAACGGAACTATGAGTGGACTTTTAACATTAAATGAGTATGATGGAAAAACAATAACAATTAAGTACGAAAATAATGTTATAACTACAGTAACTGCATCAGGTGCAGATGGACAAACTCTTGCATCAGGAAACAGTTT
>JAQVLH010000114.1 GCA_028704265.1 Candidatus Nanoarchaeia archaeon | reverse complement strand
TCTCTTACTCCTATTCCAGAGATAACAGATATTTTATTGATTTTGAATTCTTTTTTAGTTATTTTTTCTGCTTCCTTAATTAATTTTTTTCCAAGCCCTTTATGTTGAGGAGATACTTCTTTTTTATTTCTTAACAATGAATGAAGTTGTCCATAAGTATGAATTTCTCTTATAATAGCAGAATCTTTTTCTATTCTAAGCCTTAGAAGACTGTATAGCTTTTCTTGATTTTTATTTTCATAACTTAAAAATATTTCTTTACCAAGAGATGCATCGTAGTTTTCTCTAAAAAGAAATAATTTTTCTTTTTTATCATAATCTTCTTTTATTTCTCTACATCTTATACATTTACATTTCCATCCTTCTTTTTTTGCTTCTTTCTCAAGAATTTGTCTCATATTAGATATCTTTGCTGGTCCTGTCTCTATACTATAAGAAGGTATATCTCTAATAAGGCGTTGTATTCTACAGTATCTTGGAATTACTTTTTTAATCTCTTTTAATAAATCAATTAATTCTCTTTCCGTATACGGTGAATATTCTCCTTCTTTCCATTTCTTATAAAGTCCTGTTCCTTTTATTATAGCGCATGGATATATCTTTATTAAATCTGGTTTAAAGTCTTCACTTTCAAAGATTTCTTTGAACATATTTAAATCTTTTTCTATACTAGATCCATATAAATTTGGCATTAGATGATAGCATATTTTAAAGCCAGCTTTTTTTAACAATCTTGTAGCAGTTATTATTTCTTTTTTCCCGTGACCTCTTTTATTTAATTCTAAAACACCATCATATGTACTTTGAACTCCAAGCTCAACTCTTGTTGCTCCAAGTTTTCTCATAAAATTTATTTCATTTTTATCTATATAATCTGGTCTTGTTTCAAGAGTTAGTCCAACTATTCTGTGCTTTGCCTTCTCATTTCTTTTTTGTGATAGTAAAAGAGTTCTATCTTTTTTCTCGTTACATGCCTCAAAGCATCTTTTTATAAACCAAGATTGATATCTTCTTGGTAAATATGACCAAGTTCCTCCTATAACAATAAGCTCTACCTTATCGGTATTATGTCCTGCAAGTTTAAGAGCCTTTAATCTTGAAGAAGTTTGTTTATATGGATCAAAATGATTTAAAATTGCTCTCATTACAGCAGGCTCATTACTCAAATAGCTTTTTGGCATTCCTTTTTCTGTTGGGCAGTATATACATCTTCCAGGGCATGGATATGCTTTTGTAAGGACAGAAACAACAGCTACTCCAGAAATAGAACGAACCCTTTTTTTTATAAGAAGGTTTTCAAGAATTTTACTTCTTTTAGAAAGAGGAATTTTATGATATGCTTTTATTAAATCAACATTAGAAATAGTTGGAAGTCTAAGCTTCTTTGCTATATGTCTTTTAAAGCCATCAAGATCTTGCAACGTTTCTATTTTACTTTTAATTAATTCATCTATTAATTTTTTCATAATGAAAGAAGTTTATGCTAAATATATCATAGATAAGACTAAGACAGATTATAACTTTATTTCTGATGATTTTTCAAGGACAAGAGAATATATCTGGGAAGAATTAAGACCAATACTTAATAAATATATCTTTAAAAAAGATAAAGTTCTTGACTTAGGCTGTGGTAATGGGAGATATTTTAACTATTTCAAAGAAAAAGAAACAGATTATATTGGAGTAGATAATTCAGAAAAACTAATAGAAATAGCAAAGAAAAAGCATTTATTTGCTGATTTTAGATTTTCGGAAGCATTAAAATTGCCATTCCCAGATAACTATTTTGATAAAGTTGTTTCTATCGCAGTATTACATCATATTCCTTCTGAAAAATTTAGAATAGAATTTTTAAAAGAAGCAAAAAGAGTTTTAAAAAAAGATGGGAAAATAATTATTACTGTTTGGAAATTCCATCAAAAAAAAGAAAAAAAACTTTTATTTAAATATACCCTGCTTAAAATATTTGGATTATCAGAATTAGATTTTATGGATATTCTAGAGCCTTGGGGAAAAAAGGCAAATAGATATTATAGATGGTTTAGAGAAAAAGAAATTTTATCTTTATTTAAAAAGACAGGTTTTATAAAAGAAGAAATAGGCATTGTGGAAAATGAAAAAGGAAATAGAAAAAATATATATTTTGTAGGTAAGAAATTATAGGAAGAAGAATAAGGAGGGTTGGCAGAACGGCAATGCGCCACTCTCGAAAAGTGGTGGGAGAAATCCCTTAGAGGTTCAAATCCTCTACCCTCCGCAAAAGAAAGTAAGAAAGAGGATTTGAAAGCCGGAGGACGGCGGTGCGAGGCGGGGTCGCACAATTTTTTAGTAAAAAAATATGTGTGACCGAATCCTCTACCCTCCGCAAAAGAAAGTAAGAAAGAGGATTTGAAAGCCGGAGTAGGGTGACACGATGAGTTAGAATTTTTTATAAAGGTCAGGGTAAATTAAATTAATAGCTTTGGAATAATTAGTGATATGAATAAAAAAAGTTTTACAAAAATTATTTTAATTGTTGTAGTTGTTATTATTTTAAGTATAGCTAGTTATTTTGTTTTTATTAAAAATTCAGAGACAACTGTCCAAACACAATCGCCAGCAATTAATCTAGTTTCTACTTCTACATCACTATCAACATCTACTCCAACAAATTTATCTGTTATTGAATATAAAAATAATCAATATGGCTTTACATTTGTGTTGCCTGTAAATTGGGAGGGCTACTCAATTATAACCACTGAATGGATAGGTTATCCCTTAGATGTCTTACAAAGCGATATAACGGCAAAGAGAGGCCCAATAATTTCTATTAGACATCCTCAATGGACCTCTCAAAATATTCGACAGGATATTCCGATTATGGTTTTTACTGTAAGTCAATGGAATTTATTACAGCAAGAAAAGTTTCATATTGGCGCAGCTCCTATTAATCCTAGTGAGCTTGGACGCAATTCAAGATATATATTTGCCATTCCAGCTCGTTATAATTATGCATTTCTTATAGGATATGAAGAAGTAGAAAAAATTTTACAAAATGAGCCGTTACAAACATTTTAATTGAATTTTTTTCTGTGAGAATTTTTACCAAAGAAAAAATTAAAATTATTAATGCTTTTGGCTTCGCAATTCATTCCGGTTACCTACTTATTCTAATCTAAACCTTACCCAGTGAGAACAAAATTCCATTCGAGCTATTTCAAAAATATATCACAAGGAATAAGAATAATATAAAAATAAAAATTTATGAGAAAAAAATAATAAAACTTAAATATTATTTTTTTAATAATATTAATCCTGTTATTAGGTTTTTAATAATATCAGATACAGTTATTATTGGCGCAGCTGGATTATTTGGTCCAGTATTTGCTCTTTTTATCGATGGCTTTATTGAAGGAGGAAATGAATCTGTGGCTGGTCTTGCAGTGGGTATTTATCTTTTTACTAAAAGTATTCTTCAAATACCAATAGCTTATTTAATTGATAAGGTAAAAGGAGAAAAAGATGATTTTTGGTTTATGTTTATTTTTACCATATTAATATCTATAATTCCTCTTCTATATCTTATAATAGAGACTCCTCTTGAACTTTATATTGTTCAGTTTATATTAGGATTATTTACCGCATTTACCTTCCCAACTTATATGGCTATATTCACAAGACATATAGACAAAGAAAGAGAAGGTATGGAATGGGGGTTATATCATACTCTTATCGATTTAATGAGTGCTACATTTGCTGCTATTGGAGGATATCTTGCTTTTACACAAGGCTTTTCAATTCTTATTATTACAGTTGTTATTATATCTTTAATGGGTTCTCTAATGCTTTTACCCATAAGAAAACATATCAAATAAATTATATATTATGAAGAATCCTTTAGTTATTATAATCACGGGGCTTCAATGTTCTGGAAAAACTACTCTTGGTAAAAATTTATCAAAGGAACTTAAAATCCCTTTTATTTCTAAAGATGATATCAAGGAAATTTTATTTGACGATTTGGGGTGGAAAGATAAAGAATGGTCTATAAAGCTTGGTAGTGCAAGCTATGATTTACTTTATTATATTACAGAAGAACTATTAAAGGTTAATAATTCTTTAATAATAGAGACAAATTTTTATCCAAAGCTTGCTAAAAAAAGATTATCTATTTTAAAAGATAAATATAGCTTTACTCCTTTTCAAATTAAGTGTTTTGCAGATGGTGAAGTTTTGTTTGATAGATTTAAAAAAAGATCAGAATCTAAACTTAGACATCCAGGACATATAGATGGTGGCAGGATAGAAGAATGGAAACCTGTTTTATTAAGGGGCAAGATAGAAACTATTAATATCGGTGGAGAATTATTAGAGATCGATACTACAGATTTTGAAAAAATTAATTATAAAG
>JAQVLH010000004.1 GCA_028704265.1 Candidatus Nanoarchaeia archaeon | reverse complement strand
GGATTATTCATCCAAGTTTTTTTGATTTCAGTTATTTCAAAAAGCTTTCTTCCTTTTACATTATTGGAATTTAAATAAGTGCAACTAATAACTAGGTCTGCTGCTTTAAAGCTTGTAGGCGGAACTCCTAAATCATTGACAACTCTATCAAAGGTATCAAAGGCGTTGCTTCCGTGAATAGTTCCCATAACATTGTTTCCGGAAGCTCCTATTCTCATTGCTTCAAAGAGGAACTTTGCTTCAGTTCCCCTTACTTCACCTAAAATCAATAAACTTTCTCCTAATCTTAAAGCAGTTCTTAATGCAGTATCATTGCTAAATTCAAATGAATCAGCGCTTTCAAAACTCTTAGTTCTCAAATGTTCAACATTGAAACCTAATTCCTTTAATGTCGGAACTGGAAGTTCCGCAGTATCTTCGATTATTATTACTCTATTAGACTTATTTGAAAGGAACAAAAGGGAACTAAGTAAAGTAGTTTTTCCGCTGCCTCTGGGACCGGTAACTAAAACCTTAATATCAGAATCAATAAGGAACCAAATTAATGCAGCAACATCGGAACTCATAAAATTATCATAAACCATTCTTGAAATTGATAAGGGAGTTAATTGATGTTTTCTAAGAGCAAAACCTATTCCTTCATGAGTTAAAGGATAAGTTATTCCGCAAATCCTTGTGCTATAATTTTCTATGTTAGTATGAATAACTGGAAAAGATTCATCAAAAGGCCTTGCGCTGTTTGTTCTTAAGAATGTGCTAAGCCTGTTAAGCATTTCTTTTTTTAGATATAAATTACTTTTTAATGAACCATATTTTGAATGAAAAAAGAAAACGCACGAATCCCCAGGGCTATTAACAAATACATCCTGAATCTGAGGAATGGATAATATCTTATCAAATATTCCAAGACCTTTGGTATATGAAGTAACAAGTTCTGCTATTTCAGGGTTTAGTTCCGGAACTTTAAGTGCTTTATTTTCTCCTTCTTGTTCTTGAATTCTTAAAACATTGCTTGATAATAGCTCAAGATCATTTATACTTAGATCATATTCTAAGGGATTAAAAGTTATTATTTTTTCATTGCCATCCTGAATTATATTATAAAAATCGGATTCTTCCAAGACTTTTCCATTGTTAAAAGGGATAAGATAATATAAGAGGAACTTAGGAACTATGTTAGGAACTAATTCAAAAAGACCTGATTTTATTTTTTTACTAAGGAACCAGTCAAAATAAATAAAACTATTATTTTTTTTTAATTCTAACAAAGAAAATTGTTCCGGTATTTTACTAATACAATTAAGACATTCATTATTTTCTAAAGAACATGATCTTTTGCATTTTTCACAATCAATGATTATTGCATTAAAACCGTTAAATTTTCTTAATTCAAAATTAACCATATGAGTAATAAGCAAAACTATTTTATATTTAAAACTTATCAATTTAACCAATAATGAAAAAAGCGCAATTTACGAGTCCAATAATTCTAATTATGCTAATAATATCCTATTTCATGATATCTGCTAATATTAATTCAATACAATCTAATTTATTAAAAAGCAGAACTAATCTGCTTAAGATTACAAATGATATCAAAGCAATAGAAGAAATGGACTTGGAATGGCAAATTAATCTTACAAATCAGGCATTACAAATATTAAATAATATAAATAGTTCCGGAACTGTTAATAATAAATTAGGTTTATTTAATGCATCTGTGTATAATTATAATGGGTTATTATTACTTAATTATACCAAAACTTATTATTATAATGAAATTGTTAAAACAATAAACGGAACAATAATGGTTCCGTATCCTTATTTTGAATTTTTTGAAATTGAAAGGGAACTAAGGGAATGCTATAATTTAGGAACAGCTTTAGATATTTGCATTGCAGATATTAATGACGAGCCAATAGTAGCGGAACTTGAAGGAACTGTTGTTTATATTAATAATAATGATTATGTTTTATCAAAAGAGTTATATCCTTATATAATTATTATTTGAGTAATTTTTAAAAATAAGCTATTGATAATATTTGATTAATGAGTTTTATAAAAAAAGTCTTGGGAATAACGGAACTTGAAAATAAGGTTGATAAAAGTTTAAAGAACATGGAAGGGAATTTGAAAACCAGCTGGAACTGGATAAATTATCTTCATGAAATGGAACAAGACAATAAGCAAAAAATAAAGAAGTTATTAGATGAAAATAAGGAACTAAAGGAACTAATTAAGGAAAAAAATAGTGTATTAGTTCCGGAACAAATTATACAAAAAGAAGCATCAAAAATAATGCAAAAACCAATGCAAAGCGAAATTAAAGCGATTAACTCCTCAGAAGAGTTAATTTTAGAAGAACCTAATGAGGACTCTGCGGAACTTTCAGAACCAATCTCTGAAAATGAGCCAATTCAAAAAGAAAAGCTCACTTTCAAAAACATTGACATAAGCGGACTAGGAAAAAAAGAAGCATACATACTGCAGATACTTTATCAGATGGCATGCTTCGATGCCTCAAGCAGTATTGAGACTCCAAAAATTTTCGAAAACCTTCCTTATACTATTACAATAAGAGGCCTTAGAAAAAAGATGTATAAATTACAGGAACAAGGAGTTGTTAACTCAGTAATGGTTGGGAACTCAAGAAGATGGTTTTTAGATATGAATAAGCTGTCTAAATTAAAAGAGTTCCTTGCTTCAAGAGCTTAAAATAATTCTCTATATGAAACTGCGGAACGGAACTGTTCCGGAACCCGGAACTTTTATTCTTTCAGTACCTTTTCAAGGTGCTCAAGAATGTCCTTAGAAAATCCTGAAATGTTAAAATAATTAATAACTTCTCTTTTAGAGAATTTATTCATCAAATTATTTGCAAGCTTGATAGTATTCTTGCTATTTTCATTTTTAACAAAACCTATTTTTGAAAGAGCTCTGTTAAAAATTAAAAATCCTAAAACTCTTGAAAAAATCATGGAAATAAAAGAAAAAAATAAATATAAAAAACTTATTATATACTCATTAGAAATCTTAGTGCTTAATAATAAATAATTTGAGACAATTAAAAAAAGAACTATTTCAAACAATGTTTGAAAAATTTTTCTTGAACTTTCAAACATTATTGAGCATAAATAATCTGCAATTAAAGTTCCTAAAACAAATAATACGCTGTAAATTATATATTCCCACACTTTTCAAATCACCCTGAAATCAATATTTAATTTCTGGCAATAATTTACAAAAATCTCTTTATTAACCTTTTTATTTATTAAAACAAGGCTGGGAGCAGGAATTGTTTTTTGAATCATTTGCTTAAACATTTCAAAATCTAAATTCTTTAATTGGTATTCGGGGCAGATGTGGCCGATGCATAAATTTTTGCTGATTAATTTTGTAAATTCATAACTGTAATGTCCGCCTCCAATGCCTATTGCAGATACGGTTTTGTTTTGCATTATTTTTGAATAATTATTTTTCAAATAGTTGGCAGTCTCTTCCAAGATTTTGCAGTAGATTTTGTTGTTATATTCTTCTTCTGTGCTGCCAACTTCTAAGAATAAACACGGAGAGTTAATGCTTGGTCCATGATGAGTTGCTTCTAAAACTGCTAATTTCTCGAGCTTTAAGGGTTTTAATAGCTCTTTAAGTTTTAATAAGCAGGCGCTTTGGACTAAAGCATTTGAAATACTTAGGGTATAATCCTGTCCTCCATAGTCTGCTTTTGAAAAATTGCCAGTTGAATGGCATGAGAAACATTTCAATTTACTTGCACTCTCGTGCTTGGAAATGAAAAGATTAAGCTCTGAAACTTCATTAAATTCAAGGATATTTTCAAACTCAATATAGCGGAGACTAGTTAGCTTTGAAACATTAAGTCCAACAGTATCTTTTTTAGAAAGCACGATGTTCATAAATAGTTTTTTAAATCACAATATTATAAAATTTCTTTAATTAAGGGGTGGTAAAAGTGCAAATAGTAGCAAATAATATATCTGAAATAAGTATAAAAATTGAAACTGAAAATCAATTAAAGTTAGAGAAAATACAAAATAATGTTATGATTAGTGATTTAAAAGATAAAAAAAATGGTTTTATACTTTTAAAATGCAAATTATTGACAAAATACACAGATTCTGAAGATAAAGCTTTAGGACAATTTCTTTTAGGAGAAGAACTTTTAGTAAAAGGAGAAGATAAAGAAATAGAAGAAGCAAATAAAGAATGGGAAAAAGAAAAGAAACTTCCAAGCAAAATGGAAAAAGAATTGTTAAGCGGAATAAACACAATATGCATCTATGATATGCAGTTTTTCACAAATAGAATGAGATTCCCTCCATCAACAGGATTCAATTTTGAAGTAAAAAGAGAGCAATCAAAGAAAAAATAAATTCTTTAACTCTTTTTTTTTTTATTTTTTTTTAATAATTTTCATTAACAGTTCTATTAGCTTCTAATTGGTTGATTTCTTGGCCAATAAATTCAGCAGCAGTCAAAAAATATTTCTTTTTAGCTTTAGCCCATGATTGATATTTAGAATAATATTTTTTGTAATCTTTATCTCTTAATAAGTAATGGTCGTAAATTATTGTTTTAATTTTGGATTTGTCAATAATTTTTTTAACATTTTTTTCAATAAAAAACAAGTTAGAATCAGTTATTTCAAAACCCAATAAATGGGTTGGCGCACTGCACAAATACAATAAATCAGGATTTTCTTTTATTATTAAATCAGCAGTGCTTTCTAAAATGGGACCAGTAACATCACTGGAATACATGAATTTAAATTTCTTTTCAGAGATTGTAACCATTACAACATAGCCGAATTGGCTTCTTTCAGTGCCATGCCAAACAGGCTCTGAAAAACTTATTTTCACGTTTTTAAAATTAAAAGAATTAAAATCAGCAATATTATATTCTTTGCAGATTTTTTTGACAGTTATTTCAAACTCTTTTCCTTTGTTCCTTTGTGTTAAATCTAATTTTTTAGTTCTGTCTTTGCATAGAACGATTTTGTTCGAATATATTTCTTCAAATGTTTCATCCTGGCTTGAAATATAATGGCCGTTATGATAATGAGTAACTATTATTATGTCGCTCCTTTTTGCAAAATCAACAATTTTTTTTTTAAAATTAAAAAAAGCATTCATTTCATCATCAGTTGGACAAACACCTCTTCTTGTATTTGCAAGAGCTAAACTAGGATCAATTAAAATGTTTAAACCTTCACACTGAACAAAGAAACAGCTACTTCTGACACCCATACTATCAAAACAAAGAGGAATAACATTCATTGAACAATTAACTTACTGCGATTTTATTAATGTTTTCTTAACCCTATCATTTCCTATTCACTATTTCATTTTCCGATATGAAGTGATTAAATGCTTTTTTTTCTTATTACTCACTTTCAATATTTTATAAACTAAAAGGGTTTAAACACATATATTCTTAGTGCCTTTTTTAACAAACACTCACTTCTTCTAATTTATGTGTTGGAAGTGTTGGGTTATTAGTAATAGATAGGTCTTTTTAGATTAACATTTGCTTTTGACTCACTTATTGCATTTAGCACTCCGCCTAAGCAGCTGAATCTTGAGATTACTAGCTTTGTTGGAAGCTTAGTCACACTTTCCAAAAAATCCTTTAAACTGTTCTCTTTTTCTGGCCACTCAAATCTCGGTTTCAATTTTAGGCACGAATAAAAAACATCGCCTAAATACATGGTTCCAGCATAGGTCATTCTTACTCCGAATGCTAAAAATCTGCTTAATTTATTCAAACTCTCACTTTCTGATTTTGGAAGGGCTAAACGGCTCTTTAGCTTCACTTTTGTGCCTCTACCTAAACAACAGTCAGCTAAGGTTCCATCAAAGTCTACAAAATCTATTGCATATTCATTTTTCTCAATAAGTCCAGATAATTCTTCTAATGAATTAATATTGTAATGGTTATGGTCATTTATGTTCACTTTTATTTTTTTCTCTTCTCTGCTGTAAAAAAAAGTGTCAACTCTCACTTTTTCATTTAAACCCTGTTTTTTGCAGTAATCTTCAAGGTTTATACCTAGCTGTACATCACTTCCAACACTATTTCCTCCGACAAGGATTTTAAATGGCTTAGAAGTAGTCCCTACATTGATTTTATTCACACTTTTGTATTCTAAGTACTTAATTAGTGCATTAGGCTGGGGTTTTAGTCCATATCTTGCCCATGCAAGGCCAGTAATAAATTCAATAGGTCTCCCTTTGTATTGAAAAGTCTCTTTTTTGCAAAAATTATAGCTAAATGGTAAATAATATTGCTTTTCTTTCACTTTTATTAATGATTCCATTTCATTATGAAATATTAATGGATTTAAATAAATTTTCTTCGGCAAAAAACGTAATAGATATGTCTCACTTTCCGATATATAATGGCTTATTTGGCTTTAGAATTGAATTTTAATGAAATTGGCTGAAAATGCATTATAATTTAATTTAAACACGTGTTGGATGTGTTGAAAGTGTTGATTTTATCTCACTTTTTAGATTGTTTTAATTTAAAGAGTTTAATTGCTGCTAAAATAATCAATATTAAGGTTCTATTGTCTTAGTTATTATATTCTATAACAAGTATGTCCATTTCTTTTTGATAATTCAATTATTTAATCAAGGTGTTGGATGTGTTGGAATCATTTTAAATGGCTTTTAATACTATTTTTGTTAACTTTTAGCTAATTTTCATTTTTTTAGTGTTGGATATGTTGATATTGATTATTATTACTTTAATTACTATAATATTTTGAATAGCTATGTCTCACTTTCCGATATATATCTCATTTTTTAGGCTTAAAATGGCATTTTAATGAATTTATTGAAAAATAGCCTAAAATACAGGTATTTTTGATATATTTTATCATTTATTTATATTTTTTTTAATACTCCTACTTTGCACTTACATCTATTAATACTCCAATATATATCTTTAGTCTCACTTTTCACTCTTTCACTATATAATTATGCAATTTTTAGTAAAAATAATGATTTTTTCGGTTTTTTCACTATTTTTTTTCCGACATATTGGTTTATAAGTAATTAAATAGTAGATATAATAGTAAGAAATATAAATGATGGATCTGTTGACTAATATGTCTAATGTGTTGATTGATATGTTTGAAGTGTTGACTAAAGTGTTGGATGTGTTGGGTTATATGCCAACATGTGTTGGGGTGTCTATATGGGCTTTCTAGATATTATTTACAATATGGTAAATAAATCCGATAAGAAAAAGGCTAAAAAGCCTGAAAAGAAGCCTGTAAAACGAGAAAAAAAACAGGCAGTTATGCAGGAATCTTCTTCCTCAACAGCTACTGTTCAAAAAATTGAGCAAAAAATTGTAGTAAAAGACCTATCAGACACGCAAGCATTGCTAAAAGTCTGGGGAGACAGCGTAAAAAACATCTCAGAGCATCCTTTAAGCCAGGCAAAAATCATTAACAGCCAAATACTCGAGCAAATAAGCGATATTCTAATGTCTATGGATAAAAAATTAGACAAATTAACCTTATTAGATGAGGTTTTAAGCTTATTAAAAGGCACAAAAACGCAAATAATAGAGCTTGGCGGCAATACTGAACAGATAGATCAAGCCATTACTCATGTTGAAGGCATTACTTTGAAAGATGAAGAAGTAATAAGAGCATTAGGAAACAAAGGACCGCAGACAGCTGACTCATTAGCAAGACTAATGGGAATTAGCAGAAGCACTGCAAGCTCAAGGCTTAATAGATTAAACTCAATGAACTTGATTAGAAAAAAAACTGATGGAAAATTTATTTATTTCTCAGTAGAAGAAAAATAATAACACTAAAAGTTTTAATAATTTCTTAAAAGTTTTATACCTAAATTTGACTATAAAATGACCTAAATATATCCCCTTATAGGTGATTATTTTGCTGTTTATTTGAATTACAAGGCTTAGGATATATATCGGACTCTCTATAGTAAGAGTTTGGTCGTTCTTTGAAATGTTGTTCTCCAGTGATCTGGATGCCTAGCTCTCTATATCTTGTATAGAAAAGTAGGGAGGAATGGACTTTTACCAAAAAGCCATATTGCTTTCCAACTATGGAAAATAGGTATATACTGTTTTTTCACATCAAAAAATAGGTCAAAAAACAAGCCACTTAAAGTAGCATCAAAATAAGCCCTATTTTAACACCCAAAAGATACCTAATAAGTAGCTCCTTTTTGTACTCTATTTTTTCCTTATTTTACTTATTAATCAGGGCTCTTCAGAGCCCAGTGAATCAATATCTTTGTTTTTTGTTGTCATCTGTTAGCTAGGTATTTTGTGCTCTTTTTAGCTTTCCAAAAACCCTCTTTTTGTGCAATGATGCCTCGAATTATTAACCATATGGTAAATAATTGACTATATAGTCATCAAAAACATGAAAAATTTGTCCATATAGTCAAGTTTTTCTTAAAAGATTTAGTATTTATTTACTATATTGTAATTAATTCAAAAGATGTAAATCAAAACTCCACAAGTCTCACCCTTCCTGAACAGAAAAAAAGAAACAAGATATTAAATGGGTAGTGAAAAGAGAAAAGTGAGATATAAATATAACAAATTTTTTAATTAAATACATATTTTATTTAATTAATGGAAATATTTTCAGATAATAAAAAAATTCTTAATTCAGGAGTATTTATTACTTATAATAACAAACCAAGTAAATTAATTTTAAAAGAACTTGATAATCTAATAATTAATATTATTTTTAAAAAAGATTCATCTATTAAAGATTTAAAATTTATATCGGAAATTATTTCAAAAAATGAAATGAATTTTATTTTTTATAATTTTTATGATAATATTGATATGACTTTAACCAATCCAGTTAAATTAGGAGAAAATAAAAATAGTATAATTTTTATGAATTTTTTTATTAGTAATATAAAAGATTTTGAATTTCATAAAATTATATATACTTTTTACAAAGAGGATAAAAAATGACATTTAAACCAATTTCATCAAAAATTTCTATGAGAGATTATAAACAACTTAAAGAAATGGAATGTGGTTTTATAGGAAAAATATTTGGATTTAATGAAACAGGAAAAAATAATATAGCTTTATTTTTAATAATAATATTTGCTGTTGCTTGGTTTATTGCTGAATATTTTAATTTTAATTCTCAAATTTTTTCTACACTTATGACTGCTGCAGGAGGTTATTTTTTTAGAGGAATTACTTCAAAAGATTAGTAAAAATTTAATTATTATTAGTAAAAACTCCCCAAGTCTCACGCTCACCGAACAGAAAAAACGAATCAAGATATTAAATGAGCAGTAAAAAGAGGAAGTGAGAGATAAATTTTTTATGATTTATATTAAAAATTCAATTAATTTAGATAAACCAAAAACAATGATTCCTACAATGATTCCAACAATAATGGCATCTTTATTTCTAAACCACCAACTATTTGTATAAATATTATTTAAAATAATTTCATTTTTATTTAATTGATTGATTAAAAAACAAAAAGTAAAAAATATATAATTAATTAAGTATATTATATTAAAGTAAGGTTGTAATATTTTTAAATTATCATATAATGCATAAATGAGCATTAATATTAATAAAACGATTAATGTAAAATTAAATACTTTTTTACCTCCTATAAAGTTCATTACTTTCTTTTCCTTCTGTTTAAGCAATAAACTAATCTTTTCTAGCATTCCAATATTTTGAGTTGTATCTTCCGAAAAATAAACAAATATATCTTTATTTTCAAAGGTTATATTTAAATAGGGGATATGTGAATTAATTTCAAGATAATGCAATTTATCATATTTTAATTTGTTCAAGTTATTTTTTAAATCATCTAAATCATCAAAAATATTTTTTTTATCTTTAATTGTGATATCTTTATAACCTTCATCAATTAAGAGATTATATATTTCTTCTAAATCTTCTAGATTAATTATAATTGGAGGGAATAATCTACTTAATGAACTTGTTTTTTTTATTTTTTTCATTATAAACTATCAATTAAAATAGTATTATAAAAACTTTATTCTATCTCATTTTAATGAATATTTAATTACTTTTATATTTTATTTCAGCCATTCTTATTCCTTAAATAAGTCTTCGAAGACCAAAACATTAATTATTCAAGGGGTTTCAATTTAATTTTATGAAGATATTGTTTATTTGTAATCAGGGTGAAAATCGCAGCAGGACTGCTAAGGAGTTGTTTTCTAAAAGGTATAATACTAAGAGTGCGGGCTTATTTGCTTTAATCAAGGAAAATAGGGTCAGCAAGTACGTGCTGGATTGGGCTGATTTGATACTTGTAATGGAGGAGTTTCAAAGAAGCCACCTTGCTGAACACTTTCCTGAACAATATTTGAAGAAGAAAATACTTGTAATGGATATTCCTGACATTTACAGATATAATCAGCCCGAACTAATTGAGCTACTACGCAAGAAACTGAAAGCTTTAAAGAAATCTTTTTGATTAGTTCGACATATTTTTAAGTATAATCTTTTATTATCTTTTTATGGGTCCCTATACACATAATATTTATGGTAATGCTTATCTTATAAAAAAAGCAGCAGAGTTAAAAGATAAAGAATTAAAGGAAAAATCGGAATCTAAAGATGAAAATCCACAAAAAAAATTTCATATGTCAAATTATTTAAAAAAAAAGAAAGAAATTAAAACTGTTAAAAAAAACTTTGGATCTTTCAAAAGAGATAATCTAGGTTATGTAATTGGAGTTATAAATACTAAAAATAAAAAAATATTGAAAGATACTAAATTAAATAAAAATTTATTACAACATAAACCAAAAAGTATTAAGAAAAAGGTTATTCCTAAAAAGAAAGTAGAAATACCCTTTAAAATAACTAAAGATATGAATCAAGAACAAATTAATTATATTTATCATGAAGCATATGCATGTAAAAAATTAAATCCAAAATATACTATTGTTGAAATCAAGAATGGATTAAAAGAGATATTATAATGATCAATTTACTCCCATGGCAAAAAGAAGCTTTTGATAACCTAAAACTGAATAATTTTAATGGCATTCTTAAAGTTGGTACTGGTAAAGGTAAGACTGTTTTCGCAATTTATATTATGAATTATTTGAATAAAATAATTGATAATTTTAAAGTTTGTATTATTGTTCCTACTATTAATCTAATGAATCAATGGCAAGATGAATTAATCAAATTATCTGATTTTAAGAAAGAAGATATTGGTTTTTATTATGGAAGTATGAAGGATACCAACAAGAAAATAATGATTTTTGTGGTAAATTCTGCAAGTATTAATGACAATTTGAAAGAATTACATAAGAATAATCCTTTTAATTTTTTGGTTGCTGATGAGTGCCATCATTATGGTGCTCCATTGTTTAGCAAGTTTATTGATATTAATATTTCTTATAAATTAGGTTTAAGTGCTACTCCCGAACGTGAAAATGATAAAGAAGGTACGGAAAAAATAGTTAATAATATTGGAAAAATATTTTACGAACTTAATCATATTGATGACTTAAATGCAATCCCTAAATTTAATATCTGGAGTATATTGGTTAATTTAACTAATGAAGAAGATGAGGAATATACTGAAAATAGTCTTAAGATATGCAAATTAAATAACACAATATTAAGTAAACATGGAATAAGTATAGAAGATAAAGATTTTAGTGAAAAAATTAAAAAACTTGCAGAAAAGAAAGATTCTCTTGTTTTAGGATTACTTAAATTATGGAATGCACAAGCTAGGATAAAATATAATGCTGAAAATAAGCTTCCTCTTACTCTTGAATTAGTTAAGATGTCTAAAGGAGAAAAAATAATAATATTTAATGAAAGGATAAGTTACACAGAAAAAATAAACAAGGAGTTAAGAGAAGCGGGTTTTACTACTTTTATTGTTCATAGCAATTTATCAAAATCAGAAGTTATTGAAACACTTAAAGCTTTCAAGCAATCCAAAGAAGGCGTTTTAGTGGCTCCTAAAATGATTGATGAAGGTTATGATGTTCCTGATGCTTCCACAGCAATTATAGTAAGTTATACTAATAGTGCCAGACAACTAATACAAAGGTCTGGTAGGATATTAAGAAAAAAAGAAGGCAAGGAATATGCTAATTGTTACATTCTTACAGTAAAAGGAATTGAAGAAAAAAAATACTATAATTTATTGCATTGTTCAAAGAGCGCGTTATTTGCACTTAATGGAGAATGGTTATCTTTTGATGTTAAAACTTTAACATTCAATAGTGCTCCGGAATTCAGAAAAGATTTTTTTAATTATATAAACGATAATAAACAAAGAATTGACGAATTCAAACAATGGGTTACAAAAAAACTTGATGATTTTGAATTATCTCTTCAGGGATATTTTATAGATAAGTTGCCTGAGAGACTTAATTTCTTTACAAAATATCTTGATGTAATTGAAGAACTATCAGAAAATAAACAAAAATGGCCACTTTTAAATAAAAAACTTAAGATGACCGTTCCTGAAAAAACGATAAAAGTTAACAAAAAGCTTGATGAAGAAGAAAAAAGAGTTTTATTAAATCTTCTTCGAAATATTAATACTAGAATAGGCTTGCCAGGAAAAACATTTACTATGTTATATGATTTCATAACAGGAAATCAAGTAATTTATGATAAAGCATCATTAGATTTTCTAATAGAATTATGTTCTGGTACAAGATATGATGTTTGGCCAGAAGAATTATTTAATTTCATTAAAGATGAATTCTTACCAAGTATTAGAGACAAAATGTGATTATAAAAAATAAATTTATTCTTTCATTATTTTTTGAGCAATTTATATTACTTAGTTTTAATTATCAGTTTCTTTCCTTCTATTTCATATTCCAGTTCTTCTGTGCCATTCCATTCTAGTTGTTTTATTGCCTTGGAAGGTAGGACTATTACATATTTTGAGTATTCTTTGTTTCCTTGTTTTCCTGTTGATTGTTTTTGTAGTTTCATAGTTTTATTTAAGTATTAAGGGTATTTAAGGAAGAGGTACCCAAAAGTATATCATATCTGGGTACCCAGATATTATTATGAAACCCTGCCTCAAACTAAACCTAATGCATCACTTCTACTTATTCCTAGCATTCATGTATTGGCTAGAAACACAAGACACATGGAACGCATTCACAATAATGGGGGTAAGTGTATGTGTAGGGTATTTTATGGAGGATTAAACTTTTTTTTATAAAGAAAATATTATAATAACCTACTGATAAAGTTTTCTTTAATGAAAGATGATATTTCTGAAGCTATAACTAGAAAAGAGTATATTGATAAAGAGTTAGAAATCCAAGGTTGGAATAAGGAATATATTAAAGAAGAAGTTAATAGTGTTAAGTCTGATTTTAAAATTAAAAAGTATGAATTTAAACGAGGGGAAGGTAAAGAAGAAGGCAGATTCATTGATTATTTGTTATTAAATGAAAACAAATCTCCATTAGCGATTATTGAAGCTAAAAGATTCTCATTCGATCCTGATAAAGGAAGTATTCAAGCAGTAACTTACCAAAAGGATATTGAAGCTCAAACAGGTTATGCTATTCCTATTTTTTTAACAAATGGTAATAAGTGGTTTTTGAAAGAAAGAGATTATCCTACTAGGGAAGTTTCTGGACCTTTTTCTCAAAGGGATTTGCACAGAAGATTCGAATTATCCAAAAATAAACAAGATTTGGATAAAGTCGAGGTTAATACTAAGATTGTTGACCGTTCTAAAAGTGTTGAAGTAGTTAAGCAAGTAATGAATCATTTAAATCAAGGTTTCAGAAAAGCCTTAATTAATATGGCCACAGGTACTGGAAAGACAAGAGTAGCTATGGCTTTAATTGAATGCTTAATAAAAGCAAGACATATTCAGAATGTTTTATTAGTTGTTGATAGGGTTTCATTAGAAAGGCAAGCAAATCAGAAAGGATTTGGTAAATTCTTAAAATCAGAGCCAAAGCAATCATTAAGCGATGATGGATTCAGCAAAGATGCAAGAATGTATACTTCCACAGTTCAAACCTTAATGAGCAAAGAAGGTCCTTGTTATTTTCAAAATTTTGGTCCAGGCTTTTTTGATTTAATAATTTTTGATGAAGTTCACAGGTCTTATTATGATAAGCAGAAATTAGTTTTTGATTACTTTGATGCAATAAAAATAGGTTTAACTGCTACTCCTTCAGACATTCCTGATAAGAATACTTTTGGATTATTTGACTGCAGACAAGGAAAACCAACTGCTAGATATGATTATCTGCAAGCAGTTAAAGATAAAGTATTAGTGCCTTATAATGCTGAAATTATTGAAACCAAAGTTTTAACTTTAGGAATTAAAGGCACTGAATTAACTGATGATTTAAAAGATGAATTAAGAAAACAAGAAGAAGATCCTGATTATTTTGAAACTCCAGGACAAAAATATGCTAAATATTTTACAGACAGAAAAACTAATGAATTAGTAGTAATGGAATTCATGAATAGGTGCTATAAAACTGGAGATTTGCCTTGCAAAACAATATTCTTCTGTGCCAATGTTGAGCATGCTAATAGTATAAAAAAAGTATTTGATGACTTATTCCCTAACTTAAGCAATGAAACAGTAGTAATAGTTTCAAAAAAAGATAGATACATGGATGAGGTTAAAAGATTCTCAGATGACTCTTCTCCAAGAATAGCATTAAGTGTAGGTGTATTAGACACAGGTATTGATATTCCAGAAATAATGAATTTAGCTTTTGTTGCTCCAGTATTTTCAAGAATAAGGTTTTGGCAAATGTTAGGAAGAGGAACAAGAAATTATGCAGCATGCACTAATAGGCAATTATTGCCTTTAAAGAATGAAATACCTTACAAAGAAGATTTTAAAATATTTGATTTTAAATTTGGAGACTTCTCAAATGTTGAATACCATCACTTAGAGGAAACTAAAAATCCTTCAATAATTGAGAATTCAAGTGTTAAATTATTCAAAAAAGAAGTTGAACTATTAAAAAAAGATTTGACAGATGAAGAGAAAAAAATAGTATCCAATAAAATACTTGAAGATGTTTCCAAAATTGACAATGAATCATTTATAGTTAAACCTAAAAGAGATATTATTAAAAAAATTGTTTCAAAAAAATTTGATTTAGATAAATATATTGATGAGTTAAAAGCTGAAATAGCTCCATTAATGAAATTTGTAGAAGGTAATGATGGAAAAACTCAAACATTCATTTCAAAATGTGTTGAACTATTTAAATTATTAAAAGAGAATAATGTTTCAGGCATTGATAAAATCAAACAATTTACTATTGAGCATTTAGAGAATATTTGGAGTTCTAATTTGAATGTAGTTAAGTCAAAAGAGAAAGAAATATTTAAAGTTTTTGAAGATTCATTTTGGGATTCATTGACATTTAAAGATGTTGAATTCTTAATAAAAGTAATAGCTCCATTAATGAAGTATTACGAGCCTGAAAGAAAAGTAATCCTTCATATTAATACTCCTGATTTTGTTATGAGTGTTAAGGAATTTGCAATGCCTTATTTTAAAAGTTCAGAAATTGAAGATATAAAGAATAATCCTTTGATTAAGAAAATGTTTGATGGAGGAGTGACTTGGAAAGAACTATTTGATATAGAAAAAGAGTTATTGAAGCTTAATTCAGCATGGAGTATTGAAAACATTCAAAAAAGAATGGATTTTGTAATATTTTTAAGAAATATCTTAGAATTAAATGATTTGCCTAATCCTGAACAATTAATAATTGACTCTTTTGAAAAATTAATAATCCAAAACAATAAAAACTACAATGTTGAGCAAATCAAATTCTTAAGAATGCTTGAAAAATTCTTCGCCAACAACAAACACTTAACAACTAAGGATTTAACTATGCACCCATTATCAGAAGAGAATCCATTAGACAAATTCAGTTCAAATGAGCTTAAAGAGATAATTAAAGAAGTTGAGAAGATAAAGATAAAATAGGATGCCACACTACAAATAAGGGTTTACTTTTGTAAACCACATATTTATAAATTATCTAATTTACTAAAAACAATAATGAGTATGGATTATCGAACGGTATCAGTAAAATTGACTAATAAAGAGCTTACTGAATTTAAGAGAGTCTGTGATACAGAGAGCAAGAATTACAACTCAAAACTCAAAGAGCTAATCAATGAATCCTCAAAAAATATTCAAAATTTCATAAGCGGAAAAAACAAGCTAGAATACAATAAACTCAATAATACTTTTTCATGGAAAATACTAAACGATGACGAATCAGAAACTACAATTTTAGATAATCTACAAATAGATTTCATTAATAACCTACAAAATGAAATAATTCAAGCAATTAACGAAAGAAACGACTGGGTAAAACAATCGAATAAGGATTCTATAATTATACCAAAAAAGATAATAAGAGGAAAGAAATGAATAATACTTTAAATCAAAAAGAAAAATTATCAAATGAATCTTTTAATTTATATTGTGATGAATATCATGATGAAGAAAATAATTATTTAGTTTTAGGACAAATGTTTATTAAAAAAATGGATGAAGAATATGTTTTTAATTATTTAAAAAATTCGAGATGTTTAAATAAGCATAATAAAATTTTTTATTTAGACAAATCAGAATGTAAAATAAAATGTGACTATCATGATAAAAATTTTACTCCTTTGCATTATTCTGAATTAGATAAAAGTGTAGAAAAATCAAAAATAGCAATAAATTGGATTAATTTACTTAAAAATGAATTAACTAAAAAATTATTTTTTAAAATATTTATTGTTGATTTAAATAAATTAGATAAAAAAAGGTTTGGATCTAAAAATAAAATTTATAATATTTATAATAAATTTTTTAAAATATCTGTTGGAGGTATAAAAAAATATTTATTTGGAAATAAAACTATATGTATCAATAAAATAATACATCACACTGAAACTGGATTAAATAACCATACTCTTTTTAAATATTCATCATCATTGGGTTTGAATAAATATAATATTAATATTTTAAATAACGAAATTGAATTTTATTCACATAACAATAGATTCTGTTCAGATGAAGATTGCTTTAAAAAAACACATTTTATTCAATTAGTTGATTTAATTATTGGTTCTTTTATGGAATTACTAATTTACAAATCTAAAAATGAATATAAAATAAAAGTTGCTGAATGTTTAAGAGAAATTTTTGAAAATAAAAAATATAAAAATTATTCAGTTACTTTTTTCCCAAAATATTCAATTGAAGAGCTTAAAAATATTAATCAAAATTATTTAAATAATGAAAATATTTCTGATGAAGAAGTTTTAAATAGAATGTTTAAATTTACTCAAAATTTTTACAATACATTTTCATTTAAAATGCCAAAACTTAAAAAAGAAAATTTAGGTGATTTCATATGAATTATCTACTTGAAGGATGGCAAGAAGTTGAATTTCATGAAATTGCTACTTTTATTTCTGGTTTTGCATTTAAATCTTCAGATTATCAAGATAATGGAATTAAAATAATTAGAATTCAAAACTTAGGGAATAATAAAGATGAAAAATATGTTTATTGGAATAAAAATTATG
>JAQVLH010000113.1 GCA_028704265.1 Candidatus Nanoarchaeia archaeon | reverse complement strand
ATACTCCATAGCCAAAACTCATGTCATTATAATTTTCCTGGGTATCGATTCTTTTCCAGTATACTGCAAAATCATTTGTGAATTTTTTATTGGTATATGCGTTTGCGCTTCCTGTTTGGGAATTTGTGGATTGCAGATGCAAAAATCCATTGTTTTGCCAATAGCTTCCTCCGCTGCCTTTGTTTTCCATAACCCATTTTGATGAATCCATATAATTGCTTTCAAAATCATCAAAGAAATCAAAAGTCAACTCGCCATTGCTTCTGCTTACTGCTCCAGGATTGCCGTAATATATTGTTATATTTGAATTACCTGTTGGGATGTTTGGAATTTTCACCCAGAATTTATTATCATACTCATGATAATAATTTAACTCCGTTCCTGCTG
Organism: Candidatus Nanoarchaeia archaeon; assembly: GCA_028704265.1. Taxonomy (GTDB): domain Archaea; phylum Nanobdellota; class Nanobdellia; order Tiddalikarchaeales; family Tiddalikarchaeaceae; genus JAQTTT01. Next base: position 4,050 of record JAQVLH010000113.1, on the reverse strand, counting down.
AATTATAAAATCTTATATCTGAATAGTCTAATCTTCCGTACCTTTCATTATATAAATCTTTTATTTCATATTCGCTTAAAGTTCTATTAAATATTTTAACCTCATCAATTGAACCATTAAAATAATTTGAATTAGCATCCCAATAAGCCCTACCAATTTCAATAACATCATTTCGCACTAAATCAGTGCCCGTTGTTAAAGAACCTACTTGGTTTCCATCAACATAAAACTTCAAGGCAGTTCCTAAACGAGTTACTGATACTTGATGCCATTTATTATCTGCAATAAAATAATTAGTGCTATAACTAATACCTGTTGATAATTCATCATACCATGCAAGATAACCATTATAATTAGTTAATACAAAATCATTACTATCTCCTCCTCCTTGTTTTAATCCAATTATTGCAGGATCATTATACCTTTGATTTGCAGTTACTAATTGATTTGTTTTAATCCAAGCATTAATTGAGAAATCAAGAAAACCGTTGGTTAAATTAGTGGTTGAAATATAATTGCTAACTCCGTCAAATTTTATTCCTTGACCTTTGCTTTCATAACCTTCAACATATTCTATGAATTTTGATTTTTGGAAATAATATAAAAATTTTACTTCATCAGCACTTAATTGCTTATTATATATTGCCAGTTCATCAATTGAACCGTTTAGATAAATTCCATAATTCCATCCTGCAGAACCTAAAACTACATTACTAACTGTATTGCTCATTCCAGTATATCCTGCAGATTTTGTCTTTGTTGTTGATAAAAGAACCCCATTAAGATAAATATTCATTCCGCTACTTAATTCAGAACCATCATATGTTGCTGAAACATAATTCCATTGGTTTATTACTAAAGGATTTGTAATATTTGCAGTTATATATTCAATACTTTCTCCATTACTAAAACAAGTAAATCCTAAAGCACCACTATACAAATACATCTGCCACTCATGGCCTGTTGCAGACCTTTTGTTGATAAGCCATTGATTTCCTGTTGATTCTGGCTTAATCCAATAGCTTAAAGAAAAAGGCTTATCGGTTCCTGAACCATCTGTGAAACTTAATTTATCAGAATCGGCTATTGATATTAAATCATCTGTATTGAATCTTATTGAATAACCATTAATTGCAGTTGAATTAAATACTGCTTCAGATAATGTTGTAGTCAAAGAATTTGATGAAACATCATAAGTGCTTGTTCCTGTTCCTTCATCAAAGTGCCATAATCCTATAGTGCTTCCGTATAGCGAGCCGTGATTATTTTCCCCTGAATAATCTTTTATGCTTGCACCTTCTTCACTGAAATGATAACTTGCAACCAAACCATTTGTGTTATAAGTACTTACATTTACTGCCACTTGATAATCTGTCAATGCAGTTCCGGAATTTGCAATAGTAATATTTTTTCTGTACTTGAATCCTTCATCTAACCAGTCTTTTTTTAAGTAAGTAAAATTCAAGGAATTGCATGTATCTGAAGATTGCTCTAAATTAGTGTAGAAATTATTATTCACGCAATAGTTTGAGTCAACATTTTTGGTGCCGTTGTAAAAAGTGTCAGAGTAATTAATGTAAGAATACGGACTCATTTCATACAAGTAAGCAACTTCCCTGTCGCTTAAAGCACGATTGTAAACACGGACTTCATCAAGCGAACCATTAAAATATCCTGCTCCAGCATAACTATATCCTAATCCTAAAATATTTTGACTTGTAGCAATAAATCCATTATAATTAGAATTTTCAGTTACTTTATTTCCATCCACATATAATTTTTGAGTAACTCCATCAAAAACCCCAAAAATATAATGCCAATTTCCATTCCAAAGATAAGAAGGATTATTATAGTTAACACTTCGAACAGTTCCATTTATTTTTACCATCCATAAAAGCACACCATCACCATTCCATGATTGCCTAAATGCCCAATCATAATAATATTTAACTAAAAGATCTTTATAACCAGTATAATTAGTAGATTTTACCCACATTCCAACACTAATTGCATTACTTAGATTTAAACTTGGATTATGAGTTATTTCAACAATATCATTGATTCCATCAAAAGTTAATGCACTGCCATATTTTCCATTAGAATATACAGCTTCAGTTACTACACCATTATTGCTTCCTATTGAATCATTGGCATTGCCATCCATGTGCCACTCGCTGACTAAACCTTTACGCAAATCAATTACATCATCACCGCAGCAGCCTCCCATCAAATTATCTCCTATGTGATAATTCGGATCCCATGAGTAACTCATTGCATCAAGATAAAGTTCATAAACTGCATTGCTAGCTCCCCAAGTAACTATTTCATCCAATGCCCCTATAGATCTATAAAAATTAGCATTGCTTTTAATTAATATACCATTAATATAAATATTAAATAAACCATAAGTCCCTGAAAATGTATTAAATTCAATTTTTATATGATACCATTTGTTTGCTTCATACGGAATTAATGAAACAAAATTATTTACAACCCCATCATAATAAGCAAAATAATTAGTATTAAAACCTAAATTAGGACCATAATATGTTCCTGAGTTTCCTTGAAAAACTATTCCGCCTTTAAAATTATCTGAGCTTGTGATATTTGTATTTAATATAAAAAATTCAATTGAACCATTATTCGACGGAGAACTAAAAATTTTATTAATTACATAACTATCACTTCCGGAATTATCATTAATTTTTAGGACTTTTTTATGGCTCAAATAATCAATAATTTTTGAATCACACACAGCACAAGAATCAGACACAGTCCATCCGGTTGGAAAACTTCCAATTGCATCATCTGTGAATGAATAAGTTGCTGGATAATTGGAGTTATCCATCCAAGTGTATCCTCCTGACTCGCATGATAATTGATTCTGCAATAATGAAAATGCTGAAGTGATTGAAAATAAGGCAAAAATAAGAAATAATAACTTTTTCATTATATTATTTTAATCTTGTGAGGATTTAAAATAATTGCTTTGCCCAAAAAAAATTTATTTTTATTATTTCTAATTTTTTAATTTATTTATAATTTCAAAAATGCTTGAAACAAATAAAGTTGAATTATTTATTGATTCTTGCGCAGGCTCTTTGTTTGCTTGAGGCAATGTGTTATAAGTAAAGTTTCCTCTTTTCCATTTTTCGCTTTTAAAAATTTCTAGCAAAGTATCCGCTTTTATTATTATGTTTTTATAGATTTCTAATAATTTAATATCAATTATTCCGGTGTTTACAAATTTTGATTCAAATTCTTCATAAGTTTTTCTATGAATATCTGGGGAAGATGTTTTTATCCCTTTTAATATGAGAAGCGCTTTTGCTGCATAAAATATTGAATAATATGCGTGAGAAATTACTGCACTATAAAAAGTCATATTATTAGGTATGCTTAAATCCTCTTTGAATTTTTCATCTTCGCTTATAATTTTTAATGATTTTGCAATTATTAATTCATTATCTGATCTATTCATAAAAATTTCAGCCATTGAATCCATTATTTAACACCTCGTTTAACAATTTGTAATAATTTTGGGCGCCGAAAATTATTAAATTATTTTTTGCTGTTTCTTTTCCGAAATTTGCGGATTTTTCAAGAAGCATTTGCTTAAATTCCGATTCTTTGAAGACTTGCGGATGAATTTTAGGTATGCTTATTTGCGAATAATGATTTATTTCAGAATAAATTTTTTTAGATTCTATTGAATTATCAGTTATTATCACTAAATCCAAATCAGAATTATTTTTTTGCATATTTTTGGCATAGCTTCCAGTTATTATCAATGAAAAAAAAAGTGTTGGTATTTTTTTTGCAAGATTATTGATTATTGCCATTTGCTCTTTTAATTTATTGAATGCGTGATTTTCTGCTAAAAAGCCAATAATTGACTGGCTTTTTAATGAATTAATATTTAATTTATAAATCATTGAATTTCCTATTTTTTTTTTTGATAATAATTCCAAATCAACTAATTTTTTTATTGTATTAAAAGCATAGCTTTCTGATTTTTTTTTTGAAAGCTTTTTTATTTCATTAAAAGAA